>JBMYYT010000093.1:0-9157 GCA_049609665.1 Flavobacteriales bacterium
ATATAAATTCGAAACACTATTATTAACAATATATTACGGAACATTTAAAATACAATTCCTATTCTTTCGTTATATTTGCCACTTACAACTACTCAATCAGTTTGATGCATGTGGAATAAAATCAAATCCAAACCCTTACTTAAGAATTTTGTATTAGCATTAGGAACAGCAATTTTCTTGATTGTTGCAACACTTATATGGTTGAGGTTTTATACTCACCATGGTGAAAAAATAGAAACTCCAAATTTCATGGGTTTATCTATAGAGGAAGCTACCGAATTAGCTGAATCTAATAATTTGAGATTAGGAGTTGATTCAGTATTCTCTTCAAAACCTCTGAATACAGTGATTACTCAAAATCCTGTGCCCCATTCGGATTCAACAGAATCATGGGTTAAGAGAGAAAGGATAATTTATCTAACTGTGGTAAGAAAAACAAGACAAAAAATTAAACTTCCTCTCATTAAAGACAAGCACAAGTCATTGGCTTCATCAAGATTGGCAATTTCTGGACTAACTCCAAAATGGGAGTATGTAGCAAGTCCATATAAAAATGCAGTTCTTGAGGTAAAGTACAAAGGGAAAAAAATTAAAACAGGACATTTATTACCAAAAGGATCAATGGTAACTGTAATACTCGGAAAAGGAAAGGGAACAGCAGCTCAAATTAGTTTACCAAATTTAGTGGGTAAAACAATAAGTGAAGCAAATTTGGAGTTAGCTAACAAATCATTTTCTTTAGTTCCTGTTTATCCTCCGGACTTATCTGCCGAAGATAGTGCAACTGTAGTTGTAGTTCAACAAAGTCCAGAATTTGCTGAAGGAGCAACAGCAGCGGAAGGAAGTGATATAGTTATTATACTTGAAAAATAAAATCAATTCATGTACAGAATTATAGTTATAGCCCTTTGTTTATGTTCTTTTCAATTGATAGGTCAAGAGGCATTGGAACCATTGGGTATAAACCCAAATTTAACCCGAAAAGCAAAAACATGGAATAGAAGTATTGATATGACCTATATCTATGCAATTGACACCATAAATATTCCTTTTAAAGACGATTTCTCTCGAGATAGGTTCAAAAAGTTCGATGCAAAGCCTACGGATGCCAATGTAAGCGATACAATGTTTTATCACATTTGGAATGCAGGAGTGCCTGATGTGGATACAGCTCACTATATGTTGGATACCACGTATAATTATGTTTACACACCTACGGCAAAACCAGATTCTTTTCAAATTGACACTTTTCCGCTACCTGCAATAGGAACGCGTACTTTTTGTGATTTGAATTCCTATCCGGTTACTTGTGTTACAAAAACTGTTTGGCCACCCTACAATACAGATGATACTGTTGGTACAACTGCCTCTCCAGATAATATTTATATTATCTCTCCACCAGATGAAATTCAAGATTCAGCTTTAGTTTATTTTGTAGCTGCCACTGATGTTAAATCATTATGGCAAGATAATTTTGCATACAGGAATAATGATTATGCAATAAATCCTCCAACTATTGGTGTGGCAACTTTTGATGGTTTGAACGAAAATGGTTATCCCTATGATTTTTCAACAGCATTCACACAAGGCAAAGCAGATTACTTGACTTCAAAACCATTTTTTTTTGGGAGTAATTCGGTAAGTGACTCAATTCATTTAACTTTTTATTACCAAGCAAAGGGTCTCGGTAATGAGCCAGAAAAAGAAGATTCATTAGTAGTTCAATTTTGGTCGCCCAATGATAATCAATGGTTCTCTGTTTGGAAAACTGACACCGTAATTATTGATAGTAATTTCAGACAAGCTAATATTAAAATCACTGACTCTAAATTTTTGAATGACGGTTTTAAATTTCGCTTTTTGAATTATTCTACTCTTTCGGGAAGTTTTGACCATTGGCATATTGATTATGTGTATATGGATAAAAATAGATTCTGGGCAGATACCATTCGAGATGATGTAGCTTTTCAATATCCTATTCAAACTCTGATAAAAAACTACACTTCAATGCCTTGGAAACACTTTAAGTGGGACCCAAGCAATTTAATGCTCGATAGTTTAATAGTTTTTCAAAGAAATAATAATTCTGGAGGAAAATTAATAGGAGGAAACGATGTGAATATTTATTATCAAGGAGCTTTTCAGCAGAATATTAATAATCCAAATACTCCATCTTATTCCGGATACACCAATTTTGAAACACCGTTTGGAATTAAGCCATTGGCTTATTTTTATGATACAATAGTAAGTCAGATTAGCGCAACGTTTGAGGTGGAGGCAATTCATAACACAACTCCTGATAGATTAAGATCTAACGATACCATTTATTACAACCAAGTTTTCGAAGATTATTATTCTTACGATGATGGAACTGCTGAGGCAGCCTATGGGGTTCAAGGATTAGGAGGTTTAAATTCAAAAATAGCATCAAAATATTTTCTTCAAAATGGAGATACAATTAAATCAGTTTTTATTCATTTCACGCCTTCTGCCTATAACATGAGCAGCACCAATTTTACAATCACTATTTGGGATGATGCATCAGGAAAACCTGGGAATGTTATTTACGAAAAAACTACGTTGGATGTTCCAAGATATAATATAGGAGTTAATGGATTTTATGAGTATCCTATGGACAGTAATCATTATTTAAACTCTGGAACTTATTACATAGGAATTGCTCAAACCACACCGGATCGAATTAACATAGGATTCGACAAAAATATTAATAACAGATTTAATACTTTTTACAATAGTAACGGTACTTGGGCTATTACAGGATTTGAAGGGTCGCTGATGATTCGACCTTCCTTTGTTTATCAGAAGGATTATTGGGTTGGAGTAAGTGAGGAAAAAGTAACTAAACCAAGTTTAAATCTATTTCCAAATCCTGCACAATCAATTTTGAATATTAAGCTAAGTGAAGACTTATCAAATTTCCAACTTTATGTTTTTGATATAACTGGTAAAGCAGTTTTTACTGGAAATGCAGTAAATAGAATTGATGTTTCAAACTATAAACCTGGAGTTTATATGATTAGACTTCAAAATAAAAATGGGGTTTCAGTAATGTCGAAATTCGTAAAAAACTAAAAAAAACTTATCCTTTGAGCCAAGAAAGAAAAAAAGAAGAAGTAGAAGAGGAGGTAAAAATAAATCCTGAAGATAATCCAGAATTATTTGAACATCATAAGTTTACCGTTGATCCAGGTCAAGAAGTTGTGCGTATTGACAAGTTTTTGATGAACAGATTGCCTAACATTTCCAGAACAAAATTAAAAGAAGCAGCTCTTAGTGGCTATGTTCGAGTTGGTGGTGCGGTAGTTAAACCCAATTACAAAGTAAAGCCCAACGAAGAAATTACTTTAAATTACCCTTACCCAGTTCGAGAAACAGAGTTAGAACCAGAAAATATTCCTTTGGATTTTGTGTATGAGGATGATTATTTGGCTGTGATTAACAAACCTATGGGAATGGTGGTTCATCCAGGTTATGGAAACTTTGATGGAACATTAGCCAACGCTTTGCTGTATCATTTCAAAAACCTACCGCAACGAGGAGATTTTGAAGGAAGACCGGGAATTGTTCACCGCTTAGACAAGAATACAACAGGATTAATGGTGGTTGCCAAAACTGAAAAAGCTTTGGTTGATTTGTCTAAACAATTTTTTGAAAAAACTACTGAAAGAAGATATTGGGCATTGGTTTGGGGCGATGTAAAAGAAGAAGAAGGTAGGATAGAAGGAAATATTGGCAGATCTTTGAAAAACAGAAAATTGATGTCTGTTTTTGAGGATGGAACTTTTGGAAAATCGGCAGTAACTAATTATAAAGTATTAAAGAGATTTGGATATACAACATTGGTTGAGTGTCAATTGGAAACTGGAAGAACTCACCAGATTCGAGCTCATATGAAACACATAGGACACACACTTTTTAATGATTTTGATTATGGGGGAGAAATTATTTTGAAAGGAACAACCTTTACGAAATACAAGCAATTTGTCCAGAATTGTTTCAAAATATTGCCCCGTCAAGCGTTACATGCCAAAACTTTAGGATTTACTCATCCTTATACGGGAGAAGAAATGCAGTTCAACTCTGAATTACCAGAAGATTTACAACAAGTAATAGAGAAATGGGAATCGTATGCCAAAAACTCGATTGATTTCCAGTAATTACGCCATTCCTTTTTTTTTGCTATTGTAAGAATAATAGTACCTTTGCACTATTATAAACCCTATATACCAAAAAATTATGAAAATTAAATTTATCACTATTCTTGCTGCTCTTGCATTATTTTCTTGCGAAGCTGCTGAAAAAGAAGTAGAAGGAGCTGTTAACGGAGCTGAAACTAACATTGAGAACGAAGTAGAAAAGAAAGCTAATGAAGCTGAAAAAACTATGGATAAAGTTATTGATACTGCAAAAACGGTAGTTAATGAAACTATTGATGCAGGAATGAAAAAAGTTGAGACAGAAGTTAAGGCAACTGTTGAAGATATGACTAAATAATTAGATTTTAACTAATTTTAAAAAAGGTACAATAGTCATATTGTACCTTTTTTTGTACTTTTAAATTTACAATCAAAAACAATGCGATGAGAGGACTTAAAATAATAGGAGTATTGTTTGTATTTGCTTTTACAAGCTGTACAAATTCTAATACCCCCGAAAACGTAATTGAACAATTTTACAAAGCTGTTAAAGCTGAGGATTACGATAAAGCTAAAACTTTTTTATCTGCAAGTTCCAAAAAAACGGCTGATTTACTTTCTGGTAATATGGAGGTAACTTTAGGAGGCTTAGATTTAAAAAATGTAGATTGTATAACAAAAGGGTTGACAAGCGATTGTGATTGTTTTGTCGAGGGGAAAGACAAGCCTATTGCCATTTCTGTATTAAAAGAAAGTGGAGAATGGAAAATTGATATCAAAGAATCTTTAATGGATAACCTAAATGGTTTATTGGATAATTTCAATATTGATTTAAAAAATGTTGATGTTAATGGGTTGTTGGATGTTGGTCAAAAGCTAATTGAGGGCAATACCGAAAAACTCAATGAACTTATTGAGAATACCGATACTGATAAAGTGATAGAATCATTGAATGCTATTGATACAAGTCTCAATATAACAAAAGAGAATGTTGAAGAATTTATGCAAAAAATTCAAGACGGATTGAATAAAGAAAATAAAAAGTAATTAAGTGGAATCAGAAAACATAGATATTTCAATAGTAGTTCCTTTGTATAACGAAGAGGAATCTTTACCCGAGTTAATCTCATGGATTGACAGAGTATGTGAAGGAGCGAGTTTTAGTTACGAAGCAATATTAATTGATGACGGAAGTAAAGATAAATCCTGGCAAATAGTTGAAGAACTTAAACAAAAGTATTCTTCGGTTAGAGGAATTAAATTTAGAAGAAATTACGGAAAATCTGCTGCTTTAAATACGGGGTTTGAAGCTACTAAAGGAAATGTAGTGATTACAATGGATGCTGATTTACAAGATAGTCCAGATGAAATTCCAGAATTGTACAGAATGATTACTGAAGAAGATTTTGATTTAGTTTCAGGTTGGAAAAAGGAACGTCATGATCCGCTTTCAAAAACAATTCCCACTAAAATTTACAATGGAGTTACCCGAATTTTTAGTGGAATAAAACTAAATGATATGAATTGTGGGCTTAAGGCTTACAAAGGAGATGTAGTACGTTCGATAGAAATTTTCGGGGAAATGCATAGGTATATTCCAGTAATTGCTAAGGGTGCTGGTTTTAGTAAAATTGGAGAAAAAGTAGTTCAACACCAAGAGCGAAAATATGGGGTTTCTAAATTTGGATTAAACCGATTTGTAAATGGATTTTTGGATTTGTTTACCATTACTTTTATTACACGTTTTGGAAAAAAACCAATGCACTTTTTTGGTTTAATAGGTACTTTGTTTTTTATACTGGGATTTGGTCTTACTTTTTGGTTGGGAATTGAAAAATTATTTTTTAATCAAGGAGCAGTTTTATTGGCCGACAACACTTGGTTTCATATCGCATTATTTTCAATGATTATTGGTACTCAATTATTCCTTGCAGGATTTATTGCAGAGTTAATTGGAAGAAATTCTCCAATTAGAAATAATTATTCCATCGAAAAAGAAATCTAAGAACAGGTGAAATTCAGAAGTAAAGCACCATTCAGAATTGGTTTGGCAGGAGGTGGAACGGATGTAAGTCCATATTCCGACATGTTTGGCGGAGCTTCGCTCAATGCTACCATTAGCCTTTATGCTTATACTACAATTATTCCTCGAACTGATGGAAAAATAATTTTTAGAGCAGAAGATAGGGGAGAAGAAATGGTTTTTGATTCTGCTGACAAACTCCCAGTTTCTGGAACTCTTGATTTACAGATTGGAGTTTACAACCGAATAGTAAAAGATTTCAATAAATCAGGACTTTCTTTTGAAATGATTACGTCTATGGATGTTTCCTCAGGTTCAGGATTAGGAACTTCTTCAACACTTGTTACTTCAATTATTGGAGCTTTTGTGGAATGGTTCAAGCTTCCTTTGGGAGAATATGACATTGCTCAATTGGCTTATGAAATCGAGAGAGTTGATTTAGCCATGGCTGGAGGAAAACAAGATCAATATGCAGCTACTTTTGGAGGACTTAATTTTATGGAGTTCAATGGAGGCAATAAAGTGATTGTGAATCCTTTGCGAATAAGAGAAGAATTGCTCAATGAGCTGCAATTCAATCTGATTTTGTATTACACAGAAACGAGCCGAGAATCTTCCAAAATAATTGAAACACAAGCAGGCAATGCCCAAGCCAAAAAAGACAAACCTATTCAAGCCATGCATGTAGTTAAGGAGCAAGCGTTTTTGATGAAAGAAGCTTTGTTGAAAGGAGAGCTACACAAAATCGGAGAAATTTTGGCTGTGAGTTGGGAAAACAAAAAACAAATGGCAGAAGGAATTACCAATAAATTGATTGATGATATTTATTCAAGTGCTATAAATGCTGGAGCCACAGGAGGAAAAATCTCTGGAGCAGGCGGTGGAGGTTTCATGATTTTCTATGCTGACGAAGCCAACCGAAGTTCAGTTATTGAATCTATTTCTCAATTCGGAGGAAGAGTAAAACATTATGAGTTCAGCAAGCAAGGCTTAACTACTTGGACTGTTTCTTAGGAATTGATAATGTATAATTGACAATTGATAATAAAAAATATTCTATTATATTTAATTGTTTTTACAATATTAGTAAGTTGTTTGAATAATTCAAATAATATGGAGTCACACGAAAATTTCAAAGGTATTATTGGTAAGTATGAGGAAGATGGATTCCCAATTATTGTAAGGTTTGTTAATGAAATTCCTCATGATTCAGTTATTTCAAGTATGCCATGGTTTACAGTTATTTCTTGGAAATATGATGGAGCAACAAGAAACGGAATGCCTCCAGAATTAATTAACATAAAGATGATTGAGTTAGAAAAAGCTCTTGAATCAGTATTTTGGAAAAATAACATTTGCAGACATGCGTATAACAGGACAGGTAATAATCTGAAAGAGTTTAACTATTACATAACAAATAGGGATGAATTCATGAGTCAATTTAATAGGGTTTTAAAAGATCATAATCCTTATCCAATAGAGATAGTTTTTTATCAAGATCCTGAATGGAATGAATTACATGAAATAATTGATGATTTTACCAAATAGAATGTTTTTTAACTTCCTCCCTTGAGGGAGGATTGAGGAGGGTGACTTCTCCAGATGAAAAGTCACCTCCCTAACACTCCTCAAGGAGGGAAATCCCGAGTAAAACGATTAACTAATTTTTAGTGTTAGTCGTCAACTTAAGTTTTTCTTGATCTTAGTCTAAAGACTCAGGCTAACTTTTTCTTTTTTTAACAGTCACACTAAGCAACTTGTTCCGATTTTTTTTTATGGGAGAGTCAAAGTGTATTCAAAGAATCCTAAATCTATTCTCTTTATTCTTTTCTCTATTTTCAAATTTAGAAAAGTCTTAAGTCATAAATCAACAAGTCATAAGTCAAAAAAAAACTACCGTCAAAACTGCCAATCTGTCCTTTTGACACCCCAATTTCATTAAGAATGTCATAAAACTGTCATAAAATTCCAATGGCATAAAGATTGAATAGTTGAAATCGTAATATTTAATTCAAAAAATAACACATATAAATTATGAGCAAAATAATAGGAATAGATTTAGGGACAACCAACTCGTGTGTATCTGTAATGGAAGGAAATGAGCCGGTGGTTATTCCTAATAGCGAAGGTAAAAGAACTACTCCATCGGTAGTTGCATTTGTTGATGGAGGAGAAAGAAAAGTAGGAGATCCTGCTAAAAGACAAGCAATTACAAACCCAACAAAAACCATTTTTTCAATAAAAAGGTTTATGGGGAATAAATTTGACGAATGTTCAAAGGAAATCGGAAGAGTTCCTTACGAAGTAGTTAAAGGAGACAACAATACACCAAGAGTAAAAATTGACGACAGGATGTATACTCCACAAGAAATTTCGGCAATGGTTCTTCAAAAAATGAAGAAAACTGCTGAAGATTATTTAGGAACATCAGTTTCTGAAGCGGTTGTAACTGTACCGGCTTATTTTAACGATTCTCAAAGACAAGCTACAAAAGAAGCTGGAGAAATCGCTGGATTAACAATCAAAAGAATTATCAATGAGCCTACAGCAGCAGCTTTGGCTTATGGACTGGATAAGAAAAACACTGATCAAAAAGTAGTAGTTTTTGATTTTGGTGGAGGAACACACGATGTATCTATCTTAGAATTAGGGGATGGAGTATTCGAAGTACTTTCAACTGATGGAGATACTCACTTAGGAGGTGATGATGTTGATCAAAAAATCATTGACTGGTTAGCTGATGAATTTAAAAATGATGAAGGAATTGACTTGAGAGACGATCCAATGGCACTTCAAAGATTAAAAGAAGCAGCTGAAAAAGCGAAGATTGAATTGTCTAGTACAACGACTTCTGAAATCAACTTGCCTTATATCATGCCAGTTAATGGAATTCCAAAACATTTGGTAAGAAGTTTGACAAGAGCAAAATTTGAGCAATTGATTGATGACTTGGTAAAAAGAACCATTGAGCCATGTA
>JBMYYT010000094.1:0-9084 GCA_049609665.1 Flavobacteriales bacterium
TTTTGTTAAAAGGATACGCAGGTACTGGTAAAACTACCGTTATTAGCACGTTGGTAAATAATTTATGGAAAAGCGGAATGAAATCGGTATTGCTTGCACCTACAGGTAGGGCAGCTAAAGTAATTTCATCCTATTCAAAACGGAGAGCTTTTACTATTCACAAAATCATTTATACGTATAAATATGTTGGAGGGAGAAATGTATTTGTATTAAAGAAAAACACGGCTAAGAATACTATTTTTATAGTGGATGAAGCTTCAATGATAGGAGACAATTCTTATATGGACAAAAAATCGCTGTTGGATGATTTGATGGAATATGTTTATGATGGAAAAAACTGCAGCGTTCTGTTTGTTGGCGATACTGCCCAGCTTCCACCAGTAGGAGAGGAGTTAAGTAGAGCATTAGACCCTAAGTTTCTGGAAATCAATTTTTATGCTGAAGTCTTTCAATATCGATTAACCCAAGTTGTAAGACAGAAAGAAGAGTCAGGGATTTTATATAATGCAACAAAAATTAGAAATAAGATTCTCGAGGATGAGTATTTACCTGTGATTTCAAATCAAGAATTCGGTGATGTGGTTCAAGTTTTTGGAAACGAATTACAAGATGAGCTGGAAAGTGAATACGCAAGTAAGGGATTGGAAAATTGTATTGTATTGTGTCGCTCCAATAAACGAGCAAATTTATTCAACCAGCATATTCGTGCCCGTATTTTATACAAGGAGGAAGAAATAGATGCTGGAGATTTGATGATGGTGGTAAAGAATAATTACCATTGGTTATCGGATAAGTCAAAAGCTGGTTTTATTGCCAATGGCGATATTATAGAAGTGTTGCGAATTCGAAAAACTGAAGAGCTTTATGGGTTTAGATATGCAACTGCCGAAGTCCGATTGGTGGATTATCCAGATGAACCTTCTTTTGAAGTCAAATTGATGTTGGATGCCATAATGGTGGAGTCAACGAGTTTGCCAAGAGCCCAATTAAAGAATTTGTACTACGAGATTGAAAAGGATTATTTGGATGAGTATCCTGGGCGAAAAGAGAGAATGGAAAAAGTATTGAGTGATCCTTATTTCAATGCGTTGCAAGTTAAGTTTTCGTATGCGGTAACTTGTCATAAATCCCAAGGTGGACAGTGGGAAACAGTGTTTATAGATCAAGGTTATTTGACAAAAGAAATGGTGAATGTAGAATACCTCAGATGGTTATATACAGCATTTACAAGAGCAAAGACTAAATTGTACTTAGCTAATTTTCATAAGATGTTTTTTGGGAGTTAGTTTTTTTGACGAACGATTAATATTGTTTCCATTCATTGTTTTTCCACTCCTTAATAATGTAACCTGTAATTTGGTATTCTTCACTTAATTTTCTCGCTTGATGTTTTATAGATTTTATACTTTTTGAATTTAAAGACTTTTTTGGTTTAATTATATCAATGTAGAGCCAACCAAATGTTTCTTTACTTCCTTCATAGAAAGTTTGTATTTCAATTCCCTCTGGCTTTACAAGCGAAATAATTAGGTTTTTTAATTCTCTATTCTCAATAAACTCACCAAATTGAATTAAATCATCATTATAGTAATATTCCCATTTGTCGGTACCTAATCCATCTTTATATTCAATTATATTTAATTGACTTCCATAGATGCCATCTTTTGGTTCAAAACATCTATATAAACCAGTTGCAAGAATATTAGAATTTTTCTCAAACATAAACCCATCTTTAAATTCTATATCATCACATCTATATTTTGGGCTGCAATTTGTAATTAAAATAAAAATAGGTAAAATGTAAAAAAAGCTTTTCATAATATTTTCAACTCAAATAATTCATCACATTCTCCTCAATCCTTTTTTCAATATTTGAATTATCAGCTTTCACAAATTTTTCCCCCGTAATTTTCTCGTAGAGTTCTGTATATCTTTCGGTTACAGTGTTTGCAAATTCATCTGGAATGTTTGGGATAGATTGTCCTTCCAATCCTTGAAATCCATTTTCTATAAGCCATTCTCTCACAAATTCTTTTGACAATTGCTTTTGTTGTTCGTTTCGGTCTTGTCTTTCTTGATAGCCTTCTGCATAAAAGAAACGCGAAGAATCTGGAGTGTGGATTTCGTCAATCAAATAGATTTCCCCATCTTTTTTTCCAAATTCATATTTTGTATCTACCAAAATTAGTCCTTGCTTAGCTGCAATTTCAGTTCCTCTTTGAAATAAATCTCGCGTATATTTTTCTAATTGTTCATAATCTTCTTTGCTCACAATCCCTTGAGCGATAATATCTTCTCTTGAAATATCTTCGTCATGATCGCCATCCTCAGCTTTGGTTGCGGGAGTGATAATTGGTTCAGGAAACTTATCGTTTTGTTTCATTCCATCAGGCATCTCTACACCACAAATCAATCTTTTTCCATCTCTGTATTCACGCCAGGCATGTCCTGCTAAATATCCTCTGATCACCATTTCTACTTTAAAGGGTTCGCAAAATTTCCCCACGGCTACATTTGGATCTGGAGTTGCTTCCAGCCAATTTGGGACAATATCTTTGGTTTCATTCAAAAATTTTGCTGCAATTGCAGTCAAAATTTGACCCTTAAAAGGAATTCCTTTTGGCAACACCGCATCAAAAGCAGAAATTCTATCCGAAGCGATTAATACAATTTTTTCATTATTAATATTGTAAACATCTCTTACTTTTCCTTTGTAAATGGCAGTTTGTCCAGGAAAATTGTAGTTGGTAGCAGTTAAAGTTTGTTCCATATGAGATTAGATATAATAAAAAAGCGTCCCTGTGATTAAGGACGCTTCAAAATTAAGTTTTAAATAAAGTTCTGCCAATAATTGACAAGGGAGATTATCAACAAGAAATTAAACGGATTGTTTCCATTTAACTAATCCATCGTAGTTTTCTTTAGTGATAAATTCTTTTTCAAGAGCGGTTTCAATTAATATGTCAAAATCACATAGTGAATAATAAGAACATACATCCTTGAAATTATCTTCTGCTTTTTGAAATCCGTAGTCCATAATAGATACGACACCTTTTACTTGGTTTCCATTGTCTTTAACAGCATTCACAGCTTTAATAGAACTTCCTCCAGTAGATATTAAATCTTCAATTACAACTACTTTTTGATTTTCAGAAATATCACCTTCAATCATGTTTTGTAATCCATGACCTTTGGCAGACGAACGTACATAGGCAAATGGCATATCCAATTCCTGAGCTACAAGTGCTCCATGAGCAATTCCTCCGGTTGCTACTCCTGCAATTACATCTGGTCTTCCGTATGCTTCAACAGTTAACTCAGCTAATTGCTGACGGATAAATGTTCTAACAACCGGATAAGACAAAATAACTCTGTTATCACAGTAGATAGGTGATTTAATGCCTGAAGCCCAAGTAAATGGTTCTTCTACATTTAGTTTGACAGCTTTTATTTGTAATAAATATTCTGCTACCTTTGAGGCGGTATTTTTGTTTAAAATCATAAGCGGTCGCAAATGTATAAAGTTTTTATTAATGATAGAGTATTTTACTTAGGTTTTAATCTAAATAAATCGTTTTTCGATAAAAAATTTTCTATTCTGGCTTGTAGTACGTTAGAAGAATTTGAAGGTTACGTTTTAGCTAACGAAAGTAATGAACAAGTTATTATCAATTTTCCAACTTTAAGAGTAATGGAAAAGATACTATCAAAAAGATATCGAATTGTTGAAGCTGGAGGTGGACTTGTTTTAAATAAAAACAACGAAATTCTATTCATATTTAGAAGAGGAAAGTGGGATTTGCCAAAAGGGAAACTCGAAAAGCACGAAAAAATTAAGAAAGGCGCAATACGAGAAGTAGAAGAGGAGTGTGGAATTACAAATCCGGTTATTGAAAAGGAATTGATTACTACTTTTCATAAGTTTAAAAACAAAGGAAAAGAATGTATTAAGAAAACGCATTGGTTTTTAATGAGGTATGAAGGTGAGGAAGAATTAATTCCCCAGTTGGAAGAGGATATAACCAAAGCCAAATGGATGGGAGAAGATAAGTTCAAAAAAGTATTTAATAACACATTTCCTTCCATAAAAGATGTGCTTGAAGCTTATTTAGAAAACAAAAAAGATTCAACTTTAGATGCCTAAAGTTGAATCTTTGATTCTATTCTGTTTTCGGATTAACGTCTTCTGCCTCCTCTGTTGCGAACAGGCTGCGTTTCTATAAATCTAATCAGTTTTTTTCTGCTGCTTGAAAAAGTCAATTTATTTCTCACCTGAAAATAATTTTGTTTATCTACAGTGCTTTGGTAAGCAAATTTAGCAAACTTAAGTTTGTATTTTTCAAAAGTTAACAAATCCATTAATTGAGCTACTTGCCTTGAGGTAAGGTAGTTATTCTTAGTTGCAAACCTCAAAACTTGAAGGCGATCTTTATCAAAGGCTTCTTGAGCTACAGTTCTTTTTAATTGTCTGAAATCTTGTTGATGCATTCCTCTTGCAGCCCTTGGTCTTGGTGCTCTCTTTTTTACAATTCTATTTACGAGTAACCTTCGGTTTACCAATTGACTAAATACTGTTGAGTTTCTTGGTACTTGGACTGCTCCAACATATACAAGTCTGTCATTGGAAACTTGTTGGTTTCTTCTTCTCTGGAATCTTCTTTCAAAAATTTTTATTTGATGAACTCCTTGTCTCAACCTGTTAATTCTAAAATCTCCATTTGATTCGTACACACTTCCATCTCCAAATTCTACTAAGTAGGATTTTCTTGGATGTTCGTTGAGGTCAATAACCAATGAACTGTTTAACTGAGAAGCTTTTCCGTTCACTAACAGAAAAGTAAGTAGGGCGGTAAGTAAAATTTTCGCTTTCATAACGTTTGGTTTTATTCCTTTTTTCAAAAGAGATTAATATTATTTATTAGTTAAAATTCAAACTCCGTGCCAAAGATTAATTTACGGAAAATAAAAGGAATAAAATTCTTATCTTTACCGCTATTCAAAACCAATCAATTTGTTACTGAGTTACCGTCTTTTTTCCAAAATATATTTCGCAATTTTCCTCCTAATCGGGATTATATTGATTGGAGTTTTGGGATATATGCTTATTGAAGGAATGTCTTTTTTTGATGCAGTTGAAGTAAAATTTATTTTAGATATTTTCTACGGTAGGATTTAACGAGGTTCAAGAGTTATCGCAGTCTGGTAAGTTTTTTACAATTGTATTGATATTAATGAGTTTTGGTACATTTGCTTATGCCATTACTTCTATATCTACATATTTGTTGGATGGTGAATACAAAATTTATTTTAAAGATTTCAAAATGAACAAAGAAGTAGAAAAACTAAGAGGTCACATTATTGTTTGTGGTTATGGTAGAGTTGGGACGCAAGCTGTAAGTGAATTGTCGGTTCATAATAAGAATTATGTGATAATTGAACAAAGTACGGATTTGCTTGATACGTTTAGAGTCAATAAAGAACATTTGTTTCTGGAAGGAAATGCCACTTCTGATGAGATATTGTTGAAAGCTCAAATTAAAAGTGCGAGTGCACTTATTACAACACTGCCCTCAGATGCAGATAATTTATTTGTAGTATTATCGGCAAAAGAATTGAATCCGAAATTAAAAGTAATAAGTCGAGCTTCGCAAGGTTCATCGGTTAGGAAATTAAAAATAGCTGGAGCAAGTAATGTGATTATGCCAGATTCGTTGGGTGGGGCTCATATGGCTTCGTTGGTTATTACACCAGATGTTATTGAGTTTTTGGATCATATCACTATTCAAGGGCAATCTATGGTGAATTTGGAAGAAATAAATTTTGAGAGTATTCCAGAGGAATATAAAAACAAAACGATTTCTTCAATATCAAATGATTTTGATACAGGTTGTAATATCGTGGGTTACAAAACTCCTAAAGGAGAGTTTATTGTTAATCCCAAACCAGACATCAAATTGGTTCCAGAATCTAAATTGTTTGTTCTTGGAAAACCAGAACAAATCAGTGAAATCAATAAAATATTTGGAATAAAAAATGCGTAAGAAATACCTTATTACTGGTTCCAATGGGCTATTGGGTCAGAAAATCATAAATCAACTTAAAGGGAGAGAGGATGTTGAATTAATTGCAACTTCCAAAGGAGATAACAGGCGTGTTGTGCAGGATTTTATCTACGAGTCATTGGATATTACTTCAAAAGAGGAGGTTAAAAAAATCATGAAAAAACATAAGCCTGATGTTGTTATTAATACAGCAGCTATGACTAATGTGGATGCGTGTGAAGACAACCAAGAATCTTGTTGGAAGATTAATGTTAAGGCGGTAAAATATTTATTAAAGTATTCTGCAAAATATGGTTCTCATCTTATTCACTTATCAACCGATTTTGTTTTTGATGGTGAAAATGGCCCTTACAGAGAAACGGATAAACCCAATCCATTGAGTTATTATGCTAAGTCAAAACTTGCTTCAGAAGAATTAATTCTGAACCATGATTATAAAAATACTGCTATTGCAAGAACTATTATAGTTTTTGGAACAGGAGATAATTTAAGTAGAGGGAATTTAATTCTTTGGGCAAAAGGAGCTTTGGAAAAACAATCTCCTATCAATGTGGTTGACGATCAGTTTAGAGCCCCAACTTTAGCAGATGATTTGGCAAAAGGTTGTATTCTCATCGGAGAAAAAAATGCAAGAGGGATTTATCATCTTTCTGGTCCAGAGACATACAGTATTTTGGAAATTGTAAAGCGCATCGGAAAATTTTATAACCTCTCGACAGACTGTGTCACTCCGATAAAGTCGGTTACTTTGAATCAAACAGCTAAGCGACCACCAAAGACGGGTTTCATCATAGATAAAGCTTGTGCCGATTTAGGCTATTCTCCGCTAAACTTAGAAGAGTCACTTGAATTCTTAGGGAATCAAATTTAATATATTTGGGTAGGAGTATGGATTTCTCTATATTTGAAATTCAACCAAAAACTAACCTATGTTTAAGAAAAGTCTATTCTTTTTATTCTTTGTCGCATTAGCATTTTCAACATTTTCACAAATTGATTCGGTAGCTGCTTCCGAAGTATTGGTGCCGAGCGATTTACTCCAGAGTAATGAAGTCAAATCAATTTCTGAAATGAAAGAGATAGGTATGGATCAAAAGATTGATAAAGCCTTTGGAGAAGCAACGGGATGGTTTGTTTCAGGTGTTTTTTGGGCAATCCCTTTTACTGATGATATAAAAATTCCTTGGGTGTTGATAGTGCTTATACTGGGAGCATTGTATTTCACAGTTTATTTTAAATTCATAAGTTTTAGAGGGATAAGAACATCCATAAACATAGTAAGAGGTAAATATGATGGGTTGGAAGACGAACCTGATGTTAAATCATCTAACTTGTTTCCAGATTCGAAAGAAGATGATGAAAGCATTGATAATCCAGATACTATTAGAGTTGAAGGAGAGCATCATGGTGAGGTCTCTCATTTTCAAGCTTTAACAGCTGCATTGTCTGCTACTGTTGGTTTAGGAAATATTGCAGGAGTTGCAATAGCCTTGTCCATAGGTGGAGCTGGAGCTACTTTTTGGATGATTATTGCAGGTTTTTTGGGTATGGCTTCAAAATTTGTTGAATGTACGTTGGGTGTAAAATATCGTGAAATTGACGAAAACGGAACGGTTTTCGGTGGTCCAATGTATTATTTGAAAAAAGGAATTTCCGGTTCGTTTGGAAAAATATTAGCTATAGTTTTTGCTGTAATGTGTATTGGAGGTTCTTTTGGTGGAGGTAATATGTTTCAGGTAAATCAAGCTTTTAAATTATTGGAAAATATAACGGGTGGAGAACAAAGTGCGTTAAACGGTAATGGATGGATATTTGGATTAATAATGGCAATTTTCGTTGGTATAGTAATTATTGGGGGAATTAAGAAAATTGCAAAAGTTACAGATAAAATTGTGCCATTTATGGTTGCAATTTATGTAATAGCATCACTTTATATATTGATCTCTCAATACGATATGATTGGTTCTGCGTTTGGTCAAATCTTCGATGGAGCGTTTACTGGAGCTGGAATATTAGGAGGTGTTTTTGGAGTTCTTATTCAAGGGTTCAAAAGAGCTGCGTTTTCAAACGAAGCTGGTATTGGTTCGGCTTCAATTGCTCATTCAGCAGTAAAGACAAAGCATCCTGCATCTGAAGGCATGGTTGCTCTATTAGAGCCATTTATTGATACAGTAATTGTTTGTACCATGACTGCTCTTGTTATTATTATTACTGGAAAATTAGACGTAGGTGCAAGCCTTTCATTTGATGAAGGAGTAGTTTTAACTTCAAATGCATTTGCCTCAGTAATTGGAGAATGGTTTAAGTGGGTGTTGGCTTTAGCTGTTGTATTATTTGCTTTTTCATCTATGATCTCTTGGTCATATTATGGGTATCAAGCTTGGTCGTTTCTTTTTGGAAGAAGCAAATCGATAGGAAATGCCTACAAAATTATTTTCTGTTTGTTCGTAATTGTTGGAGCTGCATCCAGCTTAGGATCTGTAATTGACTTCTCGGATGCTATGATTTTTGCAATGTTAGTTCCTAACATGATTGGATTGTTCTTCTTAGCACCAAAAGTTCGTGACGAGCTTAAAAATTATTTGGGCAAAATCAAAAGTTTGAAATCTGAATAAAAAGGAGTATGATTGGAAAAGATTTTCCGCCAAATGACTTTGAGTTATTTGGATTAAACCTAACTGACCCAACTGATTTTATTTATGATGCTTTAATGAGTATTATAAGTTTCTACTTTGCCTACAAGCTCATAAAAATCGGGATTAATAATAAATTTTCGAAAGGGTGGGTTCTATTCTATTTATTCTTTGCGTTGGCCACTTTGGGAGGTGCGTTTGGACATCTTTTCTATAATTATTTTCATTATTCAGGTAAATTGGCAGGTTGGATTCTTATACCACTTTCTATTTATTTTGTTGAAGTTGCTATGATTAATGCACATTGGAATCCTAAAGTTGTCCATAGAGGTAAGCTAATTTATCTAATAAAGCTGCTTTGTGTTTACCTCACTTTTTTGTTGATTTTA
>JBMYYT010000095.1:0-9074 GCA_049609665.1 Flavobacteriales bacterium
GATTTCACGGATGCATCCAGCAAGCTTTCGCGTCACCATTACAGCATTGCCATTGCCTACTCCGAGTCCTTGCTGCTCTTGATTTCCAAGGAGGATAAAATCATCTGGCAGCCCCATTGCAGTCGCTCTTTCGCGAACCGTTAGGAGACGCTTCTCGCCTGTATCCATATTAAGCACCTTAAAGTCACAATGCCCTGTAATCGTACTTATAGGCTGGTGTGGTAGCATGTAGCGGTCGCCAAAGTTTCTGGTGTGAATCCACTTAGCCTGCGGAAGGATGTCGCGTACTACTCGTCTTTGGGATTCTGGAAGTGGTTCTGGCCATTGTGGGTATCCATAATCTTGATGAACTGCCATTAGATACCAGCGAGGACGGCTGGTGTAGTCGCCATACAACCATGAGTCAAGAACTCGTGCTTCACATCTGTATTCTGGTGCATAATTCTTTAGAATGGAATTGATAATTCCCAACAATACTGACATCGCATCCGAAGTGATATTCGGCACGTTTTCGTAAAGGAGAATTTTTGGATCTAAAGAAAGAGCCAACTTGGTAGCAACAGCAAATTGGTCATTCATTGCGTGGAACTGTTCCCGCGGCCCTGTAGAGCTAATCTTTGGGCAAGGGAAGCCGATTTCAATAACATCTACATCCCCAGGTTTAATATTGAAGTAGTTAGCGATGCGTGTTCCAGTTAACTCTCTGGTGCTTTTGACAAGCACTTTGGAATTTGGGAAGTTGGCGAGGTAACTTTCCGCAGCGATTGGTTCGTATTCGATACCGCCTATTACATCATACCCTTCTTGGGTAAAAGCGTAGGATGCAAGACCGTAACCGCTGTAAAAGACAAGCGCTTTGAGCTTGTTCTTCTTTGTTCCACTGAGGTGGAGGATTGGTAATAATGGTGGTTTTTCTATCATGATATTAGGATTTTGGTTAATCGTTTTTGAGCCAGTCTTCCTGGTCGTTTGTTTCATCTCGGCCTACATTGAAAATCACAGGAATGTCCTCCCACTTCACATCGTAAGGCCTGTTGCAGGCAGCACAGCAGTTAGGAACAGCGTCCAAATCGACCACACGGTCTTTATGGTGGGTGTTGTGAAGTGTAGTTGTGCTTTCTTTTTCCTCCTCCTGATCCTTACGTTTAGCATCAGCCTCCTCCTCCATTTTCTTGACGGTGGTCATTACTGACTGCATGGTTACACCATGATCCAGTTCAGTAATCAGGAATGGATCTACTCTGTTTATGCGCAGCAATTTTGACAGCTGCGATGTGCTTACCCCGATATGGGAAGCTATAAGCTTGTGTCGGTCTTCATCCACATCCTTTTTGCCTTGCTGGTTTGGTACCAGCTGGTGGTACAGGAAGTACAGGTTCACATAATCTTGGTATCTAAGCTTGCGCTTCTTTCCAAGGTCTGCGATGAGCCATTGAATCTCTTCTAAGGTTAGTTCGTCCTCGATGATTTCAACATCAACAAGATGGTTTTCACCATAAGCTTCTAAAATCGCTTCTACTCTAAATCGTCCATCAACGATGTACAGCTTACCGTCTCTGCGGATGGCTATTATAGGTAAGTGTTGCCCGCGGTCTCTAATGGTTTTAGTAAACCCTTCGGCATGCTCGGCTTCTTGCTTGGAATAGGTGAAGAAGGAATCATCCGTGCACAGGGCATGGAGGGAGATCTTAGATCTTGATCTTTTTAAGGATTGTAGTTTGATCATAACGTTGAATTATGATCGCAAGGTGGTAAGTATAAATAACGCAACTAACTAACAGAGAGGTAGTTACGAGAAAACGGAGAGAAAGCGGAGAGTTGGAGTTGTCTTACCTTTTACCGATGATAGCTATTATTTCGTCCAATTTTTTCTGACGATCTGGTTTGGGCTTGTTTCCCGGCTTTTGCAAGGACATCTGTTTAACTGGTTGGCCTTCGTACGTGAAGCAGTTAGGAGCTTGCTGCCAAGGATGACCTGTCAGCTTGTCCATTATTTTCTTTACCAAATAGTTTATTTCAGCAAGGTTGGAATGTTCTAAGATTTTAACTGGTCCACGGTATTTACCCGGAATGAAAATTCCTTTAAAGGTTTCCAAATCAGCACCAATGAAATTGCCGTGTAGTTTTTCATACGCCTCATCCAAATTGTCATGGTAGAACTCAACCAATGCAAGATTGCCTGTGTACGGATCTGTCTCCAACGCTGAAGGAGCTATTGTTTCGGATTGATCTTTCGCGGACAAGAAGGTTATGAAACCCTTTATGGCTTTAAGTGTTGCCAGTTTTGCGTGGGAGGATTTATCGGGAGACCGATATACACTCAAGTAGTTTTGCAATATGAAGTCATTTCGGCTTGCGCGAATCGCTTCTAACTGGTCAAGAGATGCTCCTAAGCGTTTAATAACGTATGACCAGTCATGGTCAGGGGAAACACTTTTGAATACGGTTTCAAGTTCTGCTTTGTCATTTTTTTCGAACCACTGCCTTTCACTGACGGTCCGAAATTCCATATCCAGATAATCATCAAGTAACTTGTGAAAGATTGCTTTTTCCGAGGTCCAGCATGATTCCAAGTTCGCTTTAATAAAATGAATCCCATTTTCATAGTACATAATGGGAACATCCTTGCCATTCTCAAGTAATTGGACAAAATGCGACAAGACCTCAATAGCCTCTATTGTTCCACCTGCAACCGCTAATAGTTCAACGTTAGTTTCAAATTGTTGTATCTCATCCCAATTCTCTGTTTCGATTGAGTTTAGCACATTACGGTAGTACTCCTCGTTCCAACTCCCACCAATCATCTTACAGAATACTTTAGCACCTTTAATGTTAGTGTGTTCTATGTGGATAATGGCCACAATCTGTCTCCGGTAGTGCTGAGCGTAACCAAGAGGGTTGTCTTTGAAATTTGCGATTTTCGAATAGCCGTCTATCATGTTAAGGTCAATGCTCTTGCTGGCGTTCTCTAATAGCTTTACTTTTTCTATTGTCAACAGATTCTTGAAGAATATGGTGACAATAGATTCCACGACCATGCTAACCCCATAGTTGTATCCTCTTTGACCTGAAATGTTTGGTGATAAATCAATCATTGAGTAAATATATTACCTCTTCACTTTCCTTCATTGAACACTCTTGTCAGGTGTAAGTGATTCTGGCCATTCTTGGTAGATTTTACCATTCAATTGGCAGCCACCTTTAGCGTAACGTGTGTGCTCCTTTTTCATGGTTGGGTCGTCTTGGTTCGGATTGAACTTCTTATGCCCCCACTGTTTGAAGAAGAAGGCTGTTCCGCTAACTGCGCATTGCAACCTAATGTCTTCCACCCATTCTTTTTGTATCGGTCGAATTTTCTTGATACCACCAGATTCACCTCCAACGATTACCCAATCTATTCCTTCCAAGTTGAGTTTAGGAAGTGGGCCTATTAACGGTTCCACCGATAGGAATTTCATCTTTGCAGAAGTGTTACGCAACTCATCAATGCGGTGAACAACACTACCATCCTCAACTGTGGTACCCATATAGATGTTTTCAGACCAATTAACAGAACCCGTGAGTCCATTGATTAGGTGTGGCCGTTTGGTCAATACTTGATACTGGAGGTGTGGAGTCCGGTTCATGACATCGAACATCTTGATAATGTGTGATTCTGTCACTTTCTCATGGAACGTATCCGACATACTATTCACGAATATCCTTTGTGGTTTTTTACCCATTCGAAGCGGTTCTTCCATCACCTTATCGCCATGCATTGTGAATTCAAAGCCATTGCTGTATTTAACCTTGCCCCATGCTTTCAAATTCTTGGCTATTGTGTTTGCATAGCAATTTTTACACCCTTGGCTTACTTTGTCGCAGCCTGTTGATGGATTCCAAGTGATGTCAGTCCATCCGATTTTTGTCTTTCCCATTTTATCTGTGGTTTAATTGTTTACCGCAGTGTAGCAGACAGGATGTCCAGTTGGGTCGGAGGTATGGATTTACTTCCAGCAGCTTACGCGCACGTGCACTTCATTACATTAATGTGATGACGTGAGTTTTTTCCCTCTTTTTTCTGATTGGACGAAACAACGGGTTGAAACAAGCGTAAAAAATTTCGTGAGGTTCCTTCGGGGGAGTAAAGTCCTTTATATAGGTAAAGGAGTAATCTGAGAGTTCATAACGACATAATGGACATCCTCACGAACCACCTGATGCACATCTCATGCATCACCTCAAACACTCCCTAACGCACTTCTAAGACATATTCTGAGTACTCCATTAGGACAGTTCGCATAAGAGATAATCACAGATTATATTCCTATAAACACCTATCACTTTACTACATTAATGTACAGAAGTGACAAGGCTATTACCATTACAATCATATCTGTTACACTCACAGACATGGTAAGAACAGATAAGAAAGGGTTAATCATCTCATTGAATTCTAAGAAACCTCACAAGACGTTAAAGGAGTTGAGAAAAGCTATCGTTGTAGTGACAACCGTATTGATTGAATCTGATGAATGGAACTATAATCCCGATCTACCAGAAGCAGTCAGTTCATTGATTCGATTGCAATCAGAAATGATAAAGAAGCCTAAGTAGAAGGAAGTTCAAAGTCAAACAAGCTACTGGGCTTCACACCCAATGTGCGACTTATCCTGAATAGAGTACTTGCAGTTGGATTAATCTGTGCAAGTTCGATGCGTGCTATTTGTGACAACGCAAGACCACTTTCATAAGCAAGTTTCTCTTGGGTGAAGTTCTGCTCCTTACGAACCTTCTTCAACCGTTCTGCTAACAGATCAAGTCCTTTCTGATCTCTATAAATAGTGCGCTTGCCCATAGGCTACAAATGGACGTAACCCAATTTCGGTATCTTATAGCACAAGTGCTATATTTACGCATCTGTGCTATAATTGGCACATGTCGAATGTGTAACCAATAACTAATCCCTAATTACTATGAGAATAATACTCAGACAAATATCATCTCTTGGCTGCCTGACCCTTGCGACCATGGTCTTCACCTCCTGTGGCACCGAGCAGAAGAAAGAGGTCACCCCTACCGAGAAGATCGAGACCGTAGAAGTGCAAACCGTGGCTCCTGTTGAACCCGAACCCTCTGAGGATGCATCGCTTAGCGGCAGCGAAATAGATTCGATGCTGGACTCGTATGAAGACTACACGGACAAGTACATCAAGTTCTACAAGAAGGCGATGAATGGTGATGCCGCTGCACTATCTGAATATCCTGCACTTATGGAGAATGCGGAAGAATTCGCACACAAGTTGGAAGCAGCGGAAGGAGATTTGAATGGTGAGCAGCTTGCTCGAATGATGGAGATTCAACAAAAGATGATGAACGCAATGTCTGGTAACTAAGACACTTTAACGATAACCAATAACAACTAAAAATGAAAAAAACACAACTAACAGCAAGACTATTTCCCCTCCTGATTCTCGTACTCTTCCTATCCTCTTGCGGTGGTGGGGGTGGTGGCATCCAGCAGCTACAGCCTGACGTGGAGGGACCGTTCAACGAGTACTTTGAAGTGACTGACAATGGTGGTATAGAAAGAGACCAGGATGGTGACTGGGTACAGTACGAGTTCAAAGTCTTGGTCAAGGTGAAGAAGCAGTTCCCTTGCCGCTCTTACGATGAGCAGGACAGCTCACCAGTTTCATCTGACAAGCACAGGGTTTACGTGAAGTTCTACGACAAAGACAAAAAGCCTTTGCCAATGGATTCTGACGCCAAACTAAGGTTCTCGGAGTATGCGAACCTTTCTGTTGGGAAGGCTCTGTGTGCGGTGCTGGACCAACCTGCTGATACCGAGACGTGGTACTCGTTCAGGACGGCCAACCATAAGAAGGGTGAGTCTGACAACTTTGACGCCTACCCATCAGGAGAGATCAAGTACTTCAGTATTACTTCGGGTGAGTAGGCCTACAATTTTTATGAGTGCGATGTCTGGCGGTTGATTGCTAATGACATCTGGTTTATGAGAGAAGGGAGCTTAACGGCTCCCTTTTTTCATTTTGAACTTTGTTGAATCGAACCATCGACTTAGGCTTCTGCGCCAACTGAACGCGATTGGTTGTTGTCCACCCTTCCTTGACCTTTCAATACTTTAGACAAATTAGTTAGGATGGAACTTACCTGAATAGTTCGCTTACTTTACCCCTAACCTTCTGACCCAAAACAAATCCTGCTTACAGGAATTTGAACTACAAGGATGATACACACAATTGAACATCGGGAAAAAATACAATCACTTAAGCAACTCCTACTTGGCGGTCGTATCGAGCACGAACAACCACCCGAACATGAAAGTATGGATGCCGATATTCAATGGGGGGCATCGTTGTTTTTCGCTAAGGCCCTCAATCTTTCAGAGCGATTTTCTGGTTGTTCGACCTTGGAAGACTACCAAATATTCAAGTCGAATTACGAGAAGAGGTGTAAATGTAAAGTGGATGATACCAAATTGTTTGGTGGATTCTGGTTAAGAAATGTTCTTGGGTTCGTTGAGATTTCAAGCTCAATTTCGTCTGCGATCTTTTCCTTCGATAAGATTGTAAACTTCAAAACGGAGCTTACATTTCTGTTCGAATACTATAGTGCTTTAGGGGAAAATAGCAAGATTGAGAAAAAACATTTTGAAGACGCTGTTCTGTCTTTCCAAAAGAAAAACAACGTGATTCTTGATAAGGATGGCTTCAAGAATTTTGGCTTTAGGGAAAAAGACGGTTTTTACCAGTTATCAGATATGGACACCTACTTCAGACCGTATCTTGACAATTGGGAAGACGTAAAGTTTCTATCGGCTTTTCAGGAATACAAGTGGTCTTTTAAGGAGTTTAGTATTGATAGAAAGGCCTTGGAGGCCTTACATAGATCACACCATAAATTTTACCCAAAAACACCAAAGATTAGTCAATTTTCTAAGGAGAAGATAATCTGGCGTGAGGGGAAGATATACAAGCTGAATTTCTACCAAAATGAAACCAAGTACTGGAGTGGTCTGGGTAATAAAATTACTGGCCAGTATTGGGAAATACTTGTTGATGAAACCAACACGACCCAGATAACCGATGAAGAAAAAGTTCAATTTTTTCTTGCTCAAACATCTTATTGGCATGGTTACGCAGATCCACTAAAATTTGCGACCACAAAATCAAAAAAAAGGTTTTTGAATGCCGCATTGTCACTGATTCTTCAAGAAAACGACATCGTTGGTATTGACCACGAATTTGAAAAAGTATGGGTGGACGGAGGAAGACACTCCAATATTCGCTCTTTAAGTGATATTAACAACGGGCGTCCTGAACCGCCACTTGACACCTCCGATCACTTTGAGCTTATGAAGAGCTTAAAGGAATGGAATAGCCGAAATCATAGTGAAGCACTTCATGAGCAAGATGTCCGAAGTAAATTGGCAAACCTCATATGGGTAATCGTACGGCACGACCTTGAATCCGAACCGATTGATGAGGCGGATGGAGGAAGATCTGGCCATGTTCAGTTCAAAAGAATAAACGCCTTATTGGAAAGTTCTTTAGAAAGACCGTTTATTCTTTGGAGAATTACCGAGCATATTGGTTATAAGAGGAGGGATTGCATCCCATACCTGCTTCTACGTGAAGAATATGTGACTCTTGCATTTCAAATTATTGATGGACTCAACTTTTCTCATCAACGTAGTATCGAGTCAAAAAATGAAATCTGGGAGAAATGCATTGAATTAGCGCTAATCACCGTTCGCTCCGTCAGCAATCAGCCTGTATTGGCAGCGAAACTTGTATTTCAAATTTTTCGGCAACTGAATAGAAAAAAGTACGAGATCCCATTCAACAAATCATATAGAGCCGAGGATATAAGGGTTCAGAATCTAATTGACTCAAGGGAACAATATGTCTTAAAAACATTTGAAGACAGTAAAAGTCATAATCATCGAATGACCGGAGGAGAACCGAAATATTTGATGCCAACCATCTTTAATGAGCTTGCTGGTTTATTCATCAAGCACGAGGAAAAACCGATGTACGACAATGGGACGGTGCAGTTCCCGTTGCTCAAATGGGATGGGATGGTTTGGCTGATGAAATGTTCAACCCACTGGAAATTCAAGCAACAGTTTGATGAAAATCCGCCCGAATTACTCGCACTTACGAACGCATTTTTGGCGAGTTACTTAAAATACCTTGACATGACCGAGGTAAAGCAATACAACTACGTTGAGAATAAGTATGAAGTCGCCACTCCACTATGGAGTGAGAAGATTGAACGTTTGGAATTGATACAATGGGTCTTTCCTATCTACCAATTGCATCAGGTTGGAAAATTGGGCAACTTTCTATCTCCCTCAATCGACATAACACGAACTAATGATCAATACCATAAGGCAAATGGATTTGCAACGGATAAGTTGCGAACCCACTTTGGTGTTCTGCTTCGGGTTCTCGAGCAGCTGGTGTTCCCCAAGATTCCCTATGGTTTTGAGAGAAAGAAATTGAAGGAGATAAAGTTGATGGTGGAGCAACGTATCATAGATTATGTGCGGTATTACATTAAAGATGCTCCTGAGCAGGCACGAGTAGACCTTTTCGATCACCAAAAAGAATGGGCATTTCATTCCACAGCTAAAGAAGCTTTATTACCTCAGTTGGCAAAGGCATTGAATTTTTTCAAAAAAAAGGATGAGATCATCAAAGCTATTCTCGAGACCCGAAGCATCAACAAGATATTGATGGTGGCCGAATTGATTACCTCAGAAGGCGTTCGAAACATGCTTTTTGAAAAAATAAAGGAATCTGACCTCAAAGAGTATTTGTCTAAAGCGGATGGCATGGGTGAAAGAAGTCACACTCTTCAACGCATACGAAACTATCGTCAGCTACAACCCCAAATAGAACAAGTTGTCGCGTACTGGGAGGAGAAAATGCTTAAAGGAAACCGAGAACACGTCAATGAGCTTTTTCAGACCCGAATGTTATTGGCCTATTATACCAAGAATAGGGACGAATTGGAATCCATTGAATTGCCAAAAAAATCAGGTGCTATAAGCCCAAGTGAATTTT
>JBMYYT010000096.1:0-9012 GCA_049609665.1 Flavobacteriales bacterium
GTTCAAAGTAACAATCGAATCACAACCCACTGCATTGACCAATGTGTCTTTCGCAGTATTGTTACTTGACGTATAAGTTACTCCATTAATCCATGTAAATGAATCACAAGCAGAAACAACACTATTGATATTAATAAAATCACTCACAGTTAAATCAAGTACTAAAATAGAATCACAACCTGAAGAACTCATCATTGTATCTTCGATATAGGTGTTGTTTCCATAAGTCACACCATTTACCCAAGTAAATGAATCACAAACTACTATAGAATCAACGGTATAACTACTATAATTAATAGTCAAATTTAAGGTTACAATTGAATCACAACCAATTGAATTTGATAAAGTATCAAAAGCATTTGCTGTACTGGTTGAATAAGTAACACCATCTATCCACATAAAACTATCGCAGGCAACTTGAAAGTCGGTTGATCTTGTTGAATTCAATACAGTTAAATTCAATGTTATTATAGAATCACATCCTGAGGCATTTGAAATAGTATCTTTTGCTGTTGAATTATTTGATGAATATACATTTCCATCAATCCAAGTGTAACTATCACATGCAGTTTGCACATCTGTACCGTAGGTAGTGTAATTCATAGTTAAATTTAACGTAACAATAGAATCACATCCAGTAGATGTTAATAAAGTATCTTTTGCAGTATTATTATTGACCGTATAAACTTTCCCATCTATCCAAGTATAGCTATCACAACCTGTTTGAACATCCGTAACTGTAACAGAATTGTTTATTATTAAATTTAATGTAACTAAAGTATTACAACCTGATGAGCCAGTAATAATATGAGTTGCGGTGTTATTCGAACTTGTATAGGTAACTCCATTTATCCAAGTGAATGAATCACAAGCTGATATTACATCTGTTCTTGTTGGGGAGCTATTAATTGTAAGGTTCAAGGTTATTGTTGAGTCACAACCAGATGAGGCAGTAAGAGTGTGTGTTGCAGTATTATTGGAACTTGTATAAGTAACTCCATTTATCCAAGTATAAGAGTTGCAAGTAACTTGAGAATCAATTACTGAATAGGAGTTGTTAATAGTTAAATCCAAAGAAATAATAGAATCGCATCCGTTTGCATTTGTTTTAGAATAGGTCGCTGTATTATTGGTGCTAGTATAAGTGATATTATCAATCCAAGTAAAAGAATCACAAGCGATATGAATGTCCATTTTTTGTCGAGAATTCGTATCATTAATGAACACTGAAACTGAAGAACTAGCTATATTTCCTTGTTCATCTGAAACATTAACTGTTATTGTATTTGTTCCAGTATCACTGCATGAGAAGATGGAATTACTAAAAACCCATATTAAACTGTCCGAACAATTATCACTTGTTCCAATATCAATTTTTTTTTCATTGATTATTGCAAAACCATCTGTTCCTAAATGTAAATTTAAACTAGACTGAATATTTAATACTGGGGGTGTTGTATCTAATAAATAAACATGTGTAAATCCATAATTGAAATTTCCATTTTCATCGGTTACTTTTATTGGTACAGGACCTAAGTAACCCATATCGTCACAATCAAGATTATACAATGAGGTATCGATTTCTAAAATTAAATTTGCACTGTCAGAACAGTTATCGTTACTATTACTATCCAAATCACTGGCATGTAATGTAGCTAATCCATTGTTATCTAAGTAAAGTGCCAACTGTCTTTTGGTATAAACTTCGGGACCAACAAAGTCATTACTACCACAACTATCTCCATGATACAAAACAGTTCCGCCTGACCCTACCGCCCATCTATTAGCAGAATCTATAGCAAAAACACTTCGTAAAGCACTAAGCACACCAGTTGAATCTAAATTCCAACTTGACCCACCGTTGTCTGTTGATAAAATAATCCCACCAAAACCAACCGCAAAACCACTGTTTACATCAAAAAAATCGACTCCGGTTAGGGTTGAAGTAATACCACTACTTTGTGGATTCCAATTAATTCCTCCATCAATAGTTTTAAGTATTAGACCAGAATATCCTACAGCATATCCAACCAGAGAATTAACAAAATTGACAGAAGTTAGACCAGAAGATACAGAAGAGCTAACAGTTTGCCATGTATTTCCAGAGTTAATTGTTTTCATAATAAAACCTGTACTTGGAGAGGAGTACCCTACAGCAAATCCAGTTGTTGAATTAACAAAAGTAATATCTCTTATTATCCCAAGATTACCTGTTGGTGAAGTTCTTGAAGACCAATTTAACCCTCCGTCAGATGTGTAAAATATCCCACCCTCTTGCCCGACTGCAACACCATGAAGTGAATCCGCAAATTCAATACCATACCATGGCTTAGAGCCACCTGTAAAATAAACCCACCAGTTATTACCGCCATTTGTAGTGTATTGCATTCTTCCTGCGAGTCCAATTGATTGCTTACCGACTGCCCAACCTTCCAGTTCATTTTTAAAATAAACAGAGTGATACTTTGTTCCAGAAACAGCAGGAGTTTGATGAATCCAATTTACACCTGCATCAGTTGTTTTTAAAATTGTTTTATTACCTACAATCCATCCTGTTGAATCATTTAAAAAATGAACATCATATAAATACTCAGTAGTTAAACTATCATACTTTGCCCATTTGGCTCCACAACTTATTGTAGTATCAATTACAATGTGATTTACTTTTGTTAACGTATCAATTTCACAAGGTGAAGATCCCTTAGTTATTAAAGTTACCGTATACGAACCTGGTGAGGTATATGTGTGTACTCCATTTCTAAGATTACTTGTATCACCATCTCCGAAGTCCCAATGATAAGAGGAACTATGAGATCCATTATTAATAAAATTCACTTTAAATGGAAGCTCACAACCCGAAGAATCTGAGGTTGTAAAGGAAGAATTTGCCTCAATATATTCAGCACCTACACCTACTGCATACCAGGCATTAGTTGTTGCAATAACTTCTGGTGAACAAACTCCATACAAATCTATTGCAGACTGAATTGCTCCAATTCTCGCATCGTAATAGCCAGAAGTTGAATTTAAATAAACAGTTAAATTCTTATATGCAATTTTCGCTGCTTTGTCTATTCCAATTGAATCAACATTGTAAAAATCATTATTACTATTAACTCCAACACCCCCATTAGCAAGTAAATAAAACCAATAATTCTGTACTCCTGAATTTGTATGAACTTTGCAAGAGTCGTTAAGGTTATTTGGTACGCATCCTGCCAGATTATGCCAAAAAGGATCACTCAAATAGGTTGAAGGGTGGCGTCTAGAGTTGGGATTGGACATGGAATTAATAAAAAAATATCGTGTGGGAAAAATCTGTTCTCCTGAAACCCAATTGGCTTGTGAAGGTCTTGACCAAAAATCAACGGCAGCTCCAAAAATATCAGCAAAAGATTCGTTCAAAGCACCTGATTCATTAGAATATATTAAATTAGCAGTATTTGAAATTACACCGTGAGAAATCTCGTGCGCTACTATATCCAAAGTAGTCCAAGGTGAAGTTCTTATATTATCACCATCCCCGTATACCATCTTACTTCCATCAAAAAAAGCGTTAAAATAATTAACATCGTAGTGAACGTAACTTCTAAGCTTGAAACCTAAATTATCTATACTGTTTCTTCCATGTTCAATTAAAAAATAATCATAAGTCATTTCAGTTCCCCAATGCGCATCTAAAGCATATTGATCAAGATTAGCCATACTTGTCCAGTTATTATCGGAATCAATAAAATCTGTTGCAAGTGAAAATAATTTACCGTTATTCATATCATAGGTTTCTATTCCATTACCTCTACTTGTCTCTCTTAACCTATAACTAGCGGGCCCCATAGAATCCGTTACAATGGATCTTGTTCCACTATAACCTGTAGAAGCTGTTCCATGAGCGTTTGCATGATGAATTTGACTATTAACAAAAAGTACTTCTCCAGTAGCCACATCTATATAATAGTCGGCTCTAGAAATTGGTTCATGTGTATAAATATCAAATTGATAAACTAATTTCGTTTCTTCTTCGGTGGGCAAATAAACCAACTCACCTTTTGGGTAAAAAGTAGCTGTAGAATCATTTTCAAATTTTTTAATAAACTCTTCTTCTTCGGGAATTTCCCATTTATATACCTCAGCATCTATTGTTTTCAATACTTTATTAAGTGCTGTTATTTCATTAAATACTACTTTTCCTTTTTGGAGATTATCCACTAAGTTTCCAGTAGCTACAACCACTTTTCCATTTTTAATATGGAGTATAATGGTGGTAAACGCTATAGGTGTGTTGTCAAATAACTGTGAAAACTTCCTGTAAGTAAAACCCAACTCGTCCGTTTCCGAAGATAATTCTCGAAGCACGACATTACTACTTGACAACGAATTAATTATTGCTAAAAACTCTTGAACTGAAGGTGCTTTTTCTTCCTGAAATCGAACCATAGAAGGAATCTTCTTTCCTTCTTTTAAAACAACATACTCAGAATTATTTATTAACTGATGTGCCTCCATTCCAGTAAATTCTTCTATTTGAGAAAAAGAATCGAAAACTAACAAAAAGGAACTTAGTAAGAAAAAAAATCTGATAGAATAAAAAGTTTTCATAAAATTTGTTTTATTGGTTTGTAACAAAACAAATGTAGAAGGAGAGAAAATTACTTCTATACCTCTAAAGGGGGATATAAGAAAAATTATATTGCTTAATTTTATCCTATCAATGAAAAATACAAAATCCATATTAATATTAGATGATCACTCTTTGTTTCTTAAAGGGTTAAAAGTGCTGATTGAAGAAACCTATGAAGATTGTATTATTCGTACCTTCAGCTCTATTGAGAGTTTAATTAAAACTGTGAAGAATTTTGATCTTTATGATTTGTTAATCTCGGATATGGAATTACCCAATGAAAATATTTATGATTTATTTAGTCTGGTGCGATCAAAATCTCGAATTCCAATACTGGTAGTATCTATGCATAAAAAAATTGTAGCCATTAATCAATGTAAAAAAATTGGGGTAAATGGTTACATATTAAAAAGCGATGATGAATACCTATCTAAGGCAATTAACGAAACTTTATTGGGGAATGATTTTTTTTCTCCAACAGTTAAGAGATTACTGAATAGCGCGGTAGCTCAAAACATATTGATATCCGAAAGAGAAAAAGAAATGATAAGGTGTATCTGCAAAGGTTATTCGAACTTAGAAATAGCTGAAAGACTTTTTATTTCAGTTGAGACGGTAAAAACTCATAAAAGAAATATAAAATCAAAACTTGGACTTGAAACAAATCATGAGATTATAGAATTTGCTAATGAAAATATGATAATTTAAATTTTTACCCAGTTGTTTATATAAACAACAATAATATCGTTGAAAAAAATTAATACTATTACAAAATGACGGATTACATTTTTCATAATTTTCGTTTTTCGTTCGTTTTTCTATTTGTTTTTTGCTTTTCAAACAATTATAGCCAAACAATATTTATTACAGATAGTACCTCACAAATAAATTTAGGAAACCATGCTTCCGTTTTTTTAACCATAGAGGATTCAATATTGCCATTCAATTTAAAGAATTCGGAGTGGAAGAAAGTTGAAAACGGATTAAATTTTGGTGTTGTAGATAACATTCTTTGGGCCAAATTTGATTTTAATAATCCCCATGATCATTCCCTAATCTTTACCCTCTACTCTCCTTATCATCACATTAGGAGTATTAAATACTATCAAAAGATTAATGATTCTATTAAGTTTTTATCTCATCTTGGAACCACACAACCCTACTCCGAAAAAGAAATTCAGACTCCCGGATATGGGATAAGAATAGATTTTCCTCCAGGAGGATCTTCTGTTTATATGAGATTAAAACATCAATTTATTCCATTAAGGGCAAATTCATTTTTAGTTAACGAAAAAACACTAAACTCGGTAATTTCTGAAACTAATTCTTTATTTTCTAACTGGGAAATCATTTTAGCGATGACGGTATTTTTCACCTTAATTATGTTTTTTTTTACAAAACTGAAAGTGTTTCTCTATTACGGAATTTTAAATTTTGGAGTACTCCTTTTTGTTGGTACAGATATCGGACTCTATTTTCTTTTTTTTAATCAAAATACAGATCTCACTCTAATTGATATTAACCAGATTGGCAATTCTCTGGTTATGATAATATTTCCATTTTTTCTGAATGAAATAACTCCAATTAAAGATTTAAACCCAACATTATGGAAAATAATATTAACCACAATATTAGTAACTCCTATATTATTGTTAAGTGATATTTTTTTCTCAGCAAGAGGTACACTGTTTTTTTATTGCGCCATATGGTTTGTAATGATTAATTGTGTGTTTGTGTTCCTTAGCCTACTCTATTTATTATTTCTTGCTATAATCAAAAAAAGAAAAAATGCTAAGTCTCTTTTCGTTTTGTACTTATTCTATATCTTATCTGTTTTCTACGAAATTCTTTTACCAAATATGGGAATAAATCGAGATTCTATTTATTCCTATGATTTATTGTTAAAAAGCTCAATAGTTGAAATTATTTTATTTTTAGTTCTTATAGCTAAAGAAATGAATTCTATCTTTAAAGAAAGAAACAACCTACTCGTAGAGCAAAAAAACCTCCAACAGGAGATGCTAAAAGCAGTTGTAACCATCCAAGAACAAGAAAGAAATACATTGGGCAGAGAACTGCATGATATGATTGGTGCAAACATGTCGGTTGTTAAACAAAATATTGATAAATCGAATACAGGATTAGTTAAAATAATGGATGATACTATAGATTCTGTGAGGTTCCTGAGCCATGGATTGATGACCCCAAAAGTTGAGGGTGATCAGTTTATGGATGAAATAATTGATTTATGTTTATTAAGCTCAAACGATTCATTCAAGGCAAATTTTTATTTCCATGAATGGAGGCCACTAAAAAAAGAAGAAAACTCTACCCATCTTTATCGAATAATTCAAGAATTATTACAAAACACACTAAAACACAGTGGTGCAACTGAAGCGTATATACAAATTCTTAGAAAAGAGAACAAAGTAACCCTTTTGTTTGAAGATAATGGAAAAGGATTTAATACAGAAAAAGAGAAAAAAAAAGGAAAAGGATTACTTGGAATTGAACATAGAACCGAAATTCTGAAAGGAAATATTAGGTACGACTCTTCGAACAAAGGAACATATGTTGAATTGAATTTTGAAGGTTAACTATATAAAAAACAAATTTTTAACGCCATGTACTCTTTGAAATATTTATTTCATTTAAACCAAACTAAATGAATTATGTTAAGTATTATTATGTTTAATAAACAAGATTCAAAATCTATAAGAAACCAACTAATTCAGTTTGCTAAAACTAAATTAATAATATTTAGTGTTTTATTTTCACCTTCTCTTCTATCGCAAAGCTTAATTCTTGAAAGCGAAGTAAACTCTATAAACTTAAAACCTTATATTCAATATTTTAAAACTGAAAACCCTGATTTGGAATACAATAAAATTCTAAACTCAGAATGGAAAACAAGTTGGAATGGCGGAAATTTTGGTATTGTTAGATATATTTATTGGATAAAAATTGATATTAACAATGTTTCAAACAAAACAATAAAATCAAACTTTTATATCCCCTATCACCATCTATCATCCATAGAATTTTATCAATATCAAAAAGACACTTTAAAATGGCTAAAAACAGAAGGTACAATTCATTCTTATGAGAATAAAAAACCTAAAAACCCTGGATATATTGTCAATTTAGAGTTTGAAAAAGGAGAGTCTTCTATTATTTTAAAAGCAAATCACCTTAATATGCCTTTAAGGGTAAATAGTTTTTTAGTTTCCCAATCAAAAACCGAAAAATTATTAAAAAACACAAGCACACTCTCAAAAATTTGGAAAGTGATAATTATTAGTGCACTTTTCTTATCAGTTTTGGTTTTCTTCTTCACTAAAATTAAGCTGTTCCTTTATTATTCAATTATGAACTTTGGGGTGATTCTATTTATTGCTCCCGAGATAGGTGAATATTTTTTGTTTTTTGACCAAGATAAATTCAAGCATTTAATTGACATTAAGTATTTTGGAACTTTCTTTATCCTTTTGGGATTCCCAAAATTTCTTGATGTATTAACTCCAACTAAGTTTGGAGAAAAACTTTGGAAAATAATTTATCTAACGTTAACTATCTATTGTATTTTCCTAATTCCAACATTTTTTCAATATTTCAAAAATTCGATATTAACTTTTATTTCTGGATATATTGTAATCTTATCTACAGCATTAATTTTTACAATACAGTTGTATGTAGTAACCATTGCACTAATAAAAAAAGGAAGAAATTCCGTTTCATTATTTACTATCTATTTAGTTTATATCGTTTCTGCATCAGTAGATGTAATATTACCAAACCTTGGACTGATGTCTGATAAAATTAACTCAAATCATTTATTAATTTACAGCTCAATTATTGAAATAATTGTCTTTATGGCACTTATGGGATTTGAACTAGCTAATATCTACAAAGACAGAAATTCGCTAATGGAGAAAAAGAACAATCATCAAAAATTGGTGTTGAATGCAATGATAAAAAGTCAAGAAAATGAAAGAAATAAAATTGGTGAAGAATTGGATAAGTTAATTGTTGATAACATACGAACCATTAAGAAAAAAATAAAACAACAAAATAATCCAGCTATTAAAATATTGGATGACACGATTGACTCTGTTCGTTCATTGAGCCATGGATTAATGACTCCAAAAGTAGAAGGAGATCAATTAAAAGATGAAATAATAGACCTATGCTTATTAAGCTCCAACGATTCATTCAAGGCAAATTATTATTTCCATGAATGGGAGCCACTAAAAAACAAAGAAAACTCTACCCATTTGTATAGAATTGTGCAAGAACTATTGCAGAATACAATTAAGCACAGCGAAGCTAATGAGGCTTATTTACAAATAATTAGAAACGATGAAAAAGTAACTTTACTATTTGAAGATAACGGA
>JBMYYT010000097.1:0-9003 GCA_049609665.1 Flavobacteriales bacterium
GTTTCCAACACTATAAGAGGAGCGGTTGCAAATTGGGCAAAAACCATGGCTAATGAACTTGGAAAATTTAACATCACGGTCAATAATGTTTTACCAGGAGCTACAAACACGGGGAGATTGAATGAGATTTTTGAAGCCAAATCTTCAAAAACAGGACAATCTATTTCTGATATTAAACAAGGTTTTGAAGACAAAGTACCTATGGGAAGAATAGCAGAACCTGAGGAAGTTGCCAATGCAATTTCTTTTCTTGCCTCTCCCCTTGCGAGTTATATTAATGGAATCAATTTACCTGTTGATGGTGGAAGAACTCCTTGTTTGTAGTTATCGATACATTTTTTTGTAGAAAAAGCTAAAAAAACACTTGAACTGACAAACAGGTTTTTAGAGACAACCCTTTTCTATCAACTATTCTTAATTATCAATTCGTTATTCATAATTGATTAATTAACTTTGTACCAAATTTCAAAAAAACACCATAATATAATGTATAGATCTCACAAAAACGGAGAATTAAGAATAGCAGATGTAAACAAAGAAGTTACACTTTGTGGCTGGGTTCAAAAATCCAGAGATCTGGGAGGTATGACTTTCGTTGATTTTAGAGATCGTTATGGAATAACTCAATTAGTTTTTAATTTAGAAACAAATTCAGAACTATGTGAGCAAGCAAGGACGCTTGGGAGAGAATTTGTAATTCAAATAGAAGGGATTGTAAGAGAAAGAAGCAGCAAAAATGGAAATATGCCTACAGGAGATATTGAAATTGAAGTTACTTCGTTGACAATCTTAAACAAATCAATTACTCCTCCTTTTACCATTGAAGACAATACGGATGGTGGGGATGAATTAAGAATGAAATACAGGTATTTGGATTTGAGAAGAAATCCTGTAAAGGAAAATCTTATTCTTAGACACAAAATTGGATTGGCTACAAGAAACTACATGAATTCAATGGAATTTCTTGAAATTGAAACCCCATTCCTTATCAAATCAACTCCCGAAGGAGCAAGAGATTTTGTGGTGCCAAGTAGAATGAACGAAGGACAGTTTTATGCGCTACCGCAATCGCCACAAACTTTCAAGCAATTACTAATGGTAAGTGGTTATGACCGTTATTTTCAGATTGTAAAATGTTTTAGAGACGAAGATTTAAGAGCCGATCGTCAGCCTGAGTTCACTCAAATTGATTGTGAAATGGCATTTGTGGATCAAGAGGATATTCTTTCGACTTTTGAAGGTTTGATTAAAAATCTTTTCTCAGAAGTAAAGAATGTAACTCTTCCTGAAGTTGCACGAATGACATATGCTGAGGCAATAACAGACTATGGGTCTGACAAACCGGATACTCGATTTGGAATGAAATTCAATTATATTTCTGAAGTTGTAAAAGGAAAAGATTTTAAAATATTTGACGAAGCGGAATCTGTAATAGCGATTAATGTAGAAGGAGGAAATTCCTTATCCAGAAAACAAATTGATAAGATTACTAATTACGTTAAAACTCCGCAAGTTGGGGCTAAAGGGTTGATTTATTCAAGATTTAACGAAGATGGAACTTTCAAATCATCAGTTGATAAATTTTATAATCAAGATGAATTAGCAAAATGGGCTGAAGCCTGTAATTCTAAATCAGGAGATTTAATTTTTGTTCTTTCTGGAGATACCTCAAACACCCAGTCGCAAATGAATGACTTGAGACTTCATTTAGGAAACTTAATGGAATTAAGAAATCCAGATGAATTTAAACCTTTATGGGTTCTTGATTTCCCTTTGTTGGAGTGGGATGAGGACAGCAATCGTTATCATGCGATGCACCATCCTTTTACTTCTCCAAAAAAAGAAGACATGCATTTATTAGAGACTGACCCTAGCAAAGTAAGAGCTAATGCTTACGATTTGGTTATCAACGGGGTTGAAATCGGTGGAGGTTCAATAAGAATTCATGATAAAGATATTCAATCAAAAATGTTTGACTTACTTGGATTTACCAAAGAAGAGGCTGAAGCTCAATTTGGATTTTTGATGAATGCTTTTGAATATGGAGCTCCTCCTCACGGTGGAATTGCTTTTGGTTTTGACCGGATATGTTCCATATTTGGTGGTTCGGAATCAATAAGAGATTATATTGCTTTCCCAAAAAACAATAGCGGTCGTGATGTGATGATTGATGCACCCGCAAAAGTTGACAACACTCAATTAGATGAATTAAGTTTAAAACTTAATATCAAGGCATAAAAAAAAGGGAGAATCTTCCGATTCTCCCTTTTTTTAATAAGAAATGGATAACTATCTGTTATTCATTTGATCAATTAACTGTTGCATAGACTCAGGATCATTGGCCATTTGAGAACCTACAGATGCTCCAAAAATCCCTGCAGCAATACCTAACACTATTCCAACAATAGTTAAAATACCCATTATCTTCCACCACGTTTTTTGGTTTGCAAAAGCAGCTTCCAAAATATGTGTGCTGTTTGATGCTAAATAGGAACTGTAATCTGAACCAGCTCTGAAAATTAAATATCCCAAATAGATATACAATCCACAGAAAGCTAAGGTTATTAATCCCACGAGAGGTGATGCTAATATTGCAATTATTGCTACAATCACATAAATAGCCCCTGCAATCATAAACAGAACACCCATAAATTTCATCCATGGTGCCGTTCCTGATATACTTGCTTTCATACTTTCTGTAATCCCAGTTTCTTGGGCTCCATCTAAAATGTCTTCACTCATAATTTTATAGTTTTTTTTGATTTATAATAATCAATGTTAACTATAAAAGCTCAGAATTCAAAATATTGTTATCAACCTTAACAGCTAAAGACACTACGAAAGTTCCTTTTTCAAATACTTCCCAGTATAACTTTTTTTTGATTTAATCATCTCTTCTGGAGTTCCTTCAAAAATAAGCTCACCTCCTTTACTCCCACCTTCAGGACCTATATCTATCAGATAATCTGCTGATTTAATAATATCCATATTGTGCTCAATTACCAACACCGTATTTCCATTATCTACTAATCTATTGAGAACATCTAATAGCAGTTGAATATCCTCAAAATGAAGACCAGTTGTTGGCTCATCCAAAATATAAAATGTATTCCCAGTGTCTTTCTTGGATAATTCTGTTGCCAATTTAACTCTTTGAGCTTCTCCTCCACTCAGCGTTGTACTGGGTTGACCCAATGTTAAATAACCTAATCCAACAGACAACAAAGTCTCTAATTTTCTATGAATTTTCGGGATATTCACAAAAAAAGCAACACCTTCTTCAATTGACATGGATAGCACATCGTTTATTGATTTTCCTCGATATTTCACTTCTAGTGTTTCTCGATTATAGCGCTTCCCATTACAAGAGTCACATTCTACATGAACATCCGGCAAGAAATTCATTTCTATTGTTTTAACTCCCCCTCCTCTGCATTCTTCACATCTTCCTCCTTTCACATTGAAAGAAAATCTACCAGGTTTATATCCTCTTATTTTAGCTTCGTTCAATTCTGCAAACAAACTTCTTATTTCTCCAAAAACCTGAGTGTAAGTTGCAGGATTAGATCTTGGCGTTCTGCCAATTGGAGATTGATCTATTTCAATCACCTTATCAATATTTTCTAATCCTTTAATCTTTTTATAAGGAAGTGGTTTTCTTACCCCATTATAAACATGCGCATTTAGTATCGGATAGAGAGTCTGATTTATTAAACTTGACTTGCCACTTCCAGAAACTCCCGTTACGCAAACCATGTTTCCAAGAGGAATTTTCACTGTTACATCTTTCAAGTTATTCCCAGAAGCTTTTTCAAGGGTCAAATACTTTTTAAAATTTTTCTTCTCTCTTTAGGAATAATTATCTCTTTGGTTTCTTTCAAATAATCAATAGTACTTGAACTCAAATTTTTTAATTCACTTGGTGGTGCTGAAATCAAGATTTCTCCTCCCTTAACCCCTGCTCCTGGACCAATATCAATCAAATGATCACACTCCAACATAATGTCTTTGTCGTGTTCAACAACAATAATTGAATTTCCTAAATCTCTTAATTTCTTCAAAGAATTAATTAATCTGTCATTATCTCTTTGGTGTAATCCGATACTGGGTTCATCTAAGATATAAAGCACTCCCGTTAGTTCAGTCCCAATTTGAGTTGCGAGTCTAATTCGCTGAGCTTCACCACCCGAAAGTGTGGCTGAACTTCGGTTGAGTGTTAAATATCCCAATCCGACTTCCATCAAAAAACCAAGACGTGTTCTTATTTCTTTAATAATTTCTTTACCAACTTTTAGTTGATTTTCGCTTAGTCCGTCCTCAACATCTTCAAACCATTTAACTAAATCTGCGATATCCATATCAGCCAATACAAATATATTTTGCTCTTTAATTTTAAAATATAAAGCTTCTTTTTTTAGTCGAGTCCCATTACAACTTTCACAGTCCACTCTATTCATAAATGATTTTGCCCAATTTTGTAATGAGCTCGAAGAATCACTTTGATATCTCGAGATAAAATTGACAATTCCTTCGAACCCAGAGGAGGTTTCTGTTATTCCCGATTGATTATTTAACTTAAATTGTTTGTTAGTACCGTATAAAATTTCATTTATAACCTCATCCTCGACATCCTTTAAGGGAGTGTTCACCGTATAGCCTTCCATGGTCAATAGTGCCTCTACCTGTCTGAAAATCCAATTTTGACTGTATTTACCTAATGGTGCTAATCCTCCTTTTTTTACAGAAAGCTTATTGTCAGGAATAATTTTCTTTATGTCAATTTCCAACACAGTTCCCAATCCTCTGCAAGATTGACAAGCTCCGTAAGGTGAATTAAAAGAGAAAAAATTAGGCTCAGGCTCTTCGTATGCAATTCCTGTGGTAGGACACATCAATGATTTGCTAAAAAAAGTCAAATCACCAGAATCAAAGTCCTGAAGACTAAAAGTTCCTTTACCAAATTTAAAAGCCACTTCAAGAGATTGTCTTATTCTTTTTTCATTACTTGCATTGACTTCAAGCCGGTCGATTACGATATCTATATCATGAATTTTGTACCTATCCAGTTTTATTTCTTCAATTAAATCAATGATTTTCCCATCCACCTTGGCTCGGATAAATCCTTGTCTTTTTATCTTAACAAAAAGCTCTTTGTAATGACCTTTTCTTCCTCTTACAATTGGGGAAAGCAGCATTACTTTTTTTCCTCTGTAATCGTTCAATATTTTTTTTACGATTTGATCAGTGGTGTATTTCACCATCTTTTCTCCTGTATTGTAGGAATACCCCTCTCCTATTCGAGAATAAAACAATCTCAGAAAATCGTAAATTTCAGTAATCGTGCCAACGGTTGAACGCGGATTTTTGTTAACCGTCTTTTGTTCGATAGAAATTACTGGACTTAATCCAGTTATCTTATCTACATCAGGTCTTTCAAGATTACCCAAAAACTGTCGAGCATAGGAAGAAAATGTTTCTATGTATCTCCTTTGCCCTTCGGCATAAATCGTTTCAAAGGCTAAGGATGATTTTCCGCTCCCACTGAGCCCAGTGATAACAACCAATTTATCTCTCGGTATTTTTACATCTATATTTTTAAGGTTATGGACTCTTGCCCCATAAACCTCTAAAAAATCAGTTTGATTCTCCATTAACTTCTTCCGTATTATTTGGTATTGTTTCTATCAACGAGTCTATTTCTTTAATAGTTCCTTCTGCCGATTCAGACACAATCTTTTGAGTAGTGCTATCTTTTTTCGTACTATCAGATACTTCAACAAATTCATCGATATGAAAATCTCCTTTTGGAAATTTCAATATATAAGTCTTGTTTCCTGAATTTGGTAAAGAATATCCTCTTAACCAAGGATTCAAATGCCTTAAAGTAGCGTAATTAGTTCCTTGGTCTAAAGCATATTGAGCCAAATCCGAAATAGAAGAATCTACTGAAACAGAATAGGTTCGATAAGGACTGTAATAGTCTTGGTTACGAAGTTTAAAGCCAAAATTATCCGAATTAGACAAAATCAATTTTGCTGCTAAAATTCTATACACATACCTGGAAGTCTCGTTATTTAAATCTAAGTCATAATAACTTTCAACTTTCTGTTTGGTAAGTTGATTGTTGACTCCTCCTTTTCCCATATTGTAGGAAGCCGCAGCTAATGACCAAGAGCCAAATTGTTTGTATGCTCCCTTCAAATACTCACATGCAGCTTTAGTTGATTTCTCTAAATTATATCTTTCGTCTACATATTGATTCACTTCCAATCCTCTTCCTCGAGCAGTGGCGGGCATAAATTGCCAAAATCCTGCCGCTCCAGCTGGTGACCTTACATTGTCTAATCCACTTTCTACCAAAGCTAAATATTTCAAATCATCAGGAACTCCATTTTCGGCCAATAACTTTTCAATTTGCGGAAACCATCTTTTTGCTCTTTTTTGGTACAAAAAAGTATTGGAATGCCAGTAGGTATTCACCAAAATCTCTCTGTCCAAATTTTCTCTAACAAATAAATTATCCAATGGGACATTTTCTCCAGCAAAGTTCAAATCTTTTGGAATTGGGATTGCAAATACTTGATAATGAGCATTTATATAATCCTGATAGCTCTCAGCAGAATCCGGATGAAGTAACTCCTTAGGAACGATAACATTTACATCTTCTTTTTCGTTTGAACAAGAAGCAAGCAAAACCAATCCAATGCTCAATAATTTAATAATTTTCATGGTTAAAATTTTGATTTTAAATCTTCTAAAGAAGGAGAGTTTTGGTCTTTCTCAGAAATTATTGGGTTTTGAACTTCCCAATCAAGATTAAGAGTTTTATCATCCCATGCAATACTTCCTTCCGATTCTTTGTTGTAATAATTAGTGCATTTATAGGAAAAGATAGTCCCGTCTAACAAACTCGAGAATCCATGAGCAAATCCCTCAGGAATCCAGAACATTTTTTTGTTTTCTCCTGTTAATTTTACTGAAACTGATTCTCCATAAGTGGGAGAATTTTTTCTAATATCAACCGCCACATCAATTACTTCTCCTGAAATCACTCTTACTAATTTTCCTTGAGCGAAAGGTGGATTTTGAAAATGAAGTCCTCTCACAATATTCTTACCCGACATGGATTGATTATCTTGAACAAAATTAACCTCTCTCCCAACTAACTCGCTGAATAATTGATGATTAAATGATTCGTAAAAATACCCTCTATCGTCACCAAATACTGCTGGTTCAATAATAAATAGGTCTTTAATTTTTGTTGGGATTAACTTCATGTTTCGGCAATTTTGCAAATATACACATATTGTTTTAGCATTTTGTATCTTCACTTTACTCAATTTTATTATTTATGAAATACCTCTGGATTTTTATCATTTTCGCACATTCCGTTTCATTTGCTCAATCAAATGAATACTTGGTTTTTTTCAAAAACAAAGAGAAAGTAAATTCTTCTTTAGTAAAAGAGTCTTTTTCAGAAAAAGCTCTTTTAAAAAAGGAAGAGACTGGCTATGATTATTATGATTATCCTATTTCTATTAATTATTTAGGAAGTGTGAAAAATCATGGAGCGGTAGTAAACAAATCCAGATGGCTGAATGGAATTCATTATAAATCTGACCTGAGTTTAGATGAAATAAAAAATTCATTCTCTTTTGTTACTGATGTCATAAAATTGAACCCCATATCCAAACCCAAAGAATCATTATTGCAAGAAACAGAAATTTCTGCATCCACTGATTCATCGGTTTATGGTAGTACCTTTGACCAGTTAGAAATGACTAATACCATTTCGTGTTTGCATAACAAAAATTTAAAAGGCGATGGAGTTTTGATTGCTGTTTTGGACGCTGGATTCCCAGAATTAGATAGTATGTTGGCGTTCAAAAAACTTAGAGACTCTGGTAGGATAATTGACTCTTATGATTTTGAAGACAATGCTCCATTTGCTTATCATAAAAGCACACATGGAACTTACGTTTCTACAATTTTAACTGCTGATTTGGATAGCACTTATATTGGCTCAGCTCCAAAAGCCAATTACGCTTTTTATATTACCGAGATAGCTCGATTCGAAAGAAACATCGAGGAGTTCAATTTAGTTCTTGGATTGGAAAGAGCAGATTCCATCGGGGCTGACATTTGCAGTATCTCTTTGGGCTATAGAAATTTCGATACATTGCAAGTAAGCTATGGCTACACAGGTATGGATGGAAGAACAACAATAGCTTCTCAAGGTGCTGCAATTGCTCAGCGAAAAGGAATGATTATTTCCGTAGCTGCAGGAAACAAAGGCAGTGGAGCAGGAACTTTGGTTGCTCCCTGCGACACAGATAGTGTACTTTGCGTTGGTGCAGTAAAACTGGATCGTAGTAGAGCTGGTTTTTCTTCAGAAGGTCCTTCTTTTGATGGCAGAATAAAGCCTGATGTGATGACTGTTGGTGAAGGTTGTGCATTTGTGGGATTAGATGATACCGTCCGATGGGGAAATGGAACTTCGTTTGCTACCCCTTTGATGAGTGGAATGGTGGCTTGCTTGAAACAAGCTCATCCTCTGCGTTCCAATCATCAGATAATCAATGCTATTAAAGCCAATTCACATGAATCAGCAAGTCCCAATTCGGTTTATGGCTGGGGAATTCCTGATGCGTGCAAAGTAGATTCTGCTCTCTCCTATTTGGATTCAGTAATTGCAGGAATTCCAAACACTTTAAATCCATTGAAAATCCAAATCTATCCCAATCCAGCAAATGAGCTGCTGACTATAAATACCAGCGAAATTCTTTACTCTATTCAAATCTATACTTCAACAGGAAAGTTAGTAAAATCAATTAATCTAAAAAGTGTCAACTTATCCAATCAACTTTCACTTCATGACTTGAACAAAGGGATTTATTTATTGAAAATAATGGCAGAAGATGGAAGAGTTGCTACTAAAAAAATAATTAAGAATTAAACGAGAATGTTGGAATCGAATAACGTTAAACTAAGAAAATTGACCTT
>JBMYYT010000098.1:0-8927 GCA_049609665.1 Flavobacteriales bacterium
GAAAAGGAAAAAGGAATATTCCATTTGCGAAAAGTGTATACGTGTAGTCAATCCTTATTTGGTCTTTTTCAATTTCGGTTGTTGTCCATTCTCCAACAAATTTGTAGAATCCCAGCATCCAAGATTGAAAATCATAAACCTCTATTTTCCAATATTTATTTTCAATACGGTCAACAATTTTGTCCATAGAGGCGTATCCGCCTTTTTGAGTAGGCGATTTGGCAGCATAGACCCTTTTAGTAGAGTTTATTTTCCCCCATTCTTTGTCGTCAGAAGTAGAAACAATTTTTGGCATAAGTCCCATACCGGTGTGCACTTTTGTTACGTCACAGAGCATAGGCGACTTAAAAGCTCTTTCCAAAGAGCAATTATAAATGGTTGTTATTTTTACTTTTGTTTGCATATTTCTATCCCTTTTTAATTGTTATCAATGCTGACTGCTAACTTGTTTTTACAAATACCAAGTTAGTTGTTTTCTTTTAAAATTCAAAATCAGTGTGTTATGATTTGAAATGGTTTAGCTGCTTTTGAATTTTTATTCTTATTTTTACACTAAAAGAGAATAATAATGAGAACAAATGATATTGATAATTTTGGTAAACTACTGGAAATCAAAAGATATAGTAAAAGTACTATTCTCAATTATCAAAGTTTCTTGAATTTATTTTTAATGACAAGTAAATGTAGTGATCTTAATTCATTAAAAAACAAGGATATACTAAATATTGCGTTCCAACTTATAGATAATAAAAATTACTCGGCTGCTACTCACAAACAGTTTATTAGTGCGTTAAAATTGTATTATAAGGAAATGCACGCAAGGCTGATAAATTTTGACGCAATTAAACCAAGAAACAGACCGAAATCTAATCCAGTTGTTCTTTCAAAAAAAGAAATAAAACGATTGTTAGAGGTTACTTATAATCTTAAGCATCGTGCCATACTTACTACCATTTATAGTTTGGGATTGAGAGTTGGAGAGTGCATAAATTTAAAAATAATTGATATTGATGGGGATAGGAATGTGGTTACTGTCAGAAAGGGAAAAGGCTACAAAGACAGGGCAATTATGTTATCACCTGTTTTAAAGGCGCTTTTACGCGAGTATTTCATTAAGTTTAGACCCAAAGAGTATTTGTTTGAAGGACAACATGGAGGCAGATATTCAACCAGTAGTATTCGTAAAATATTGAATAAAAGTATTTTGAGAGCCAATATTACAAAGGAAGTCACTCCACATTCATTGCGTCATAGCTTTGCTACACATTTGCTCGAAAGTGGAACTGATATTAGAGTGATTCAGGTTTTGTTAGGACACAATAGTATCAAGACCACCCAAATTTATACCAAAGTCTCCAACGCGTTAATCCATAAAGTAAAAAGCCCGTTGGATTTTTTATAATTCAAAATATTCTTAACCTTCATTAATTTACTTAAATTCGTTATAAACAAGATTTATCCATGGAAAAACCAAGCTACAAACAAAAACTGAATCAAATAAAAGCAGTGATTTTGGATATTGATGGAGTCATTACTGATGGTAAACTCATCATGCATCCTTCTGGTGAGTTTTTGAGAAACATGAGTACTCGCGATGGTTATGCGATGAAAAAAGCAGCTAATAGTGGAGTTCATATTTTTATTATTTCAGGGGGTTCCTCAGAGAGTATGAGAAAAAGATTAGAGTTTTTGGACGCTACAGAAATTCACATGGGAGTAAAAAATAAAGTGGAAGTATTGAACAAGATGATGGATCAACACACTTTGAATAAAGAAGAAATTCTCTATATGGGTGATGATATTCCAGACTATGAAATTATGCAAGAAGTAGGTGTATCTGCTTGTCCCAAAGATGCTTGCACAGAAATTTTGGGTATTTCAGATTATATTTCGCATAAAAATGGTGGAAATGGTGCGGTAAGAGATGTGTTGGAACAATTACTCAAAATAAAAGGGAAATGGATGAACGAGTTTAACACCCAATCCAATTGAAAATTCGAGAATTTCTAATAGTTTTATTTCTTTTACCTCTTGTTATATTTTCTCAACAAGAGGATTTAAATATACATGGAGGCTGGGAAGCTGAGGGTCCTTTTTACGGAAAACTTGAAAGCGGAACATACTGGCACAGCATGGGATTGGTAAATGCCATTCATGTCAATCCAGCAAACACCAATATTATTTTAATGGCAACCAATTCCAGTGGAATTTGGAAAACTAAAGACAGAGGAGTTACTTGGAAATGTGTAACAGATGCCAACAAATTAATACCTGGAATGGGGGCAAGAGGATTTGCTGTTAATCCAGACAAAGCAAATGAAATATATTCTGGAGGTGGAAATTACACCTATGGATTTGATACGTATGATGGCAGTTTATTAAAATCCTCTAATTGGGGAGATTCTTGGGAATTGGTCCAATCATTTGATACTATCTATCACGATAGGGAAGTAGTAGCGGTTGATTATTCGTTGAAAAATAAGTTATTCGTAATTGGTGATAAAGAAGTTTTTCTTTCTGAGGATAATGGGAAATCATGGGAATCAGTGTTTAAAATTGATGTGAAAAACAATTATATCAATAGCAAAGATCAGCAATTGTGTGATTTTAAAACTACCCCTAACGGTAATTTGTTTGTAAGTTCTAATCAATCTTGGGGAGTAAGAGGAAATTGCTGGAGAAGCACAGATGAAGGAAAAACTTGGGTAAATTTAGAAGACACCAAAGAATTTGAGGAGGTAAAGAAACGCGGCAATGCATGCGTTAAGATGGGGAAATCAGAAGAGGGTAAGTTAATTTTAGGTTATAATGACGGAAGGAATATTTACCTCTATAAGTCTAATAATCAAGGAGAATCTTTCTATAAAACTGGAAGTTTTAAATTGGACTGGGAGACAGGGGATGCCAAAGCTTCTAAATTTGATATTAAATTTTCAAAATTGGACGATGAAAAAATATATTTAGGTTTTATAGAATTTTTTCATTGGGATAGTATCAATGGTCTCAAACAATTGTCTCCTTCTGCAACTATTTCAGCCAATGAGCATGATGATGTAAGAACAATGGAAGTTGTTGTGATTGGTGGAGAAGAAAAAGTAATAATGGGAAATGATGGAGGTGTTTCAATGTACAGTCCTTTGACCAATAAATTTGAAAGTTTGAATGGATATAATTTGCCTACTTCTCAAGTATATAATTTAGCAATTTCTCAGTTCGATAGTAATTTTATGATGTATGTGGGAACCCAAGACAATGGGACTTTTAAGTATCAAGATGGAGATTGGACTTGGTATACAGGAGGTGACGGAGGTGGAAATTGGATAGGAGATAATGCTCACCTTAAAATTAATTCATCTAATGGGATTGTAATGATTAATGAAGGGAAAATGAAAAGGTATTACAGCCCCAATCAGCAATTTACCTCTTGGTTTATTGATTTTCCAATTGAAGTTTCTCGGAAAGATTCAATTTTATTATACGGTTCGAAGAGAAGAAATTCGTCTGTTTCTCCTCGATTGTTCATTCAAAATTCGAATAAACGGAGCCATAGAGGAGTAGAAGTTCCTGGAATGAGATTGATAGGAGAAATTGCTGTTTCGGATAATAATCCAAATCTGATTTTTGTAGCAGAGGGAGATCATTTAGATAAAAATGACAACACTCCCAAATTGATGAAAACGGTTAATAAAGGAGAATCATTTATTGACTTGTCCAATGCGATTGTCTATCCCAGTGAATTCAATGCTAAGGAAGGAGTGTCAAGAGATACCATTGAGTTAAATGAAATGTTGAGTTACCGAACTATTACCGATATTGAAATTGATCCTTTTGACGATGATATTATCTATGTTTCGCTTTCTGGGGTAACATATCCTCAATCTTGGACAAAATCTTGGGAATATTACCGAGTACTCAAATCAATGGATGGAGGAGAGTCTTGGTATGATTATTCTAAGGGATTGCCCAATACTCCGATTTATTGTTTGGTTAGGGATGAAAGGTATTTGTCAAGAATTTATTGTGGAGGTGATGAGGGAGTCTTTGTATATTCCAAGAAAGCAAATTTTTGGGTTAACCATGATTTGGATTTCCCGAAGAATGTTACCGTTACGGATTTAAAGATTAATTACTGTCAAGAAAAAATTTATGCTTCAACTTATGGTAGGGGTGTTTATTCCTATGGAGCTGGGCGAAACGCGGAAATAGAATTTGTAAAAAATCATACAATTGAAACTTATCGTTTTCAGAAAAGACCTATTGTTGTAAAGAAAGGAAAAACATTAACTATAACCTCAGATATAAAAATGGCTCCTGGTACAAGAATAATTCTTGAGCCAAAATCCAAATTAATCGTGGATGGTGGAACAATCTCCTCGGGTTGTAACTCTCAATGGAAAGGAGTTGAAATAGAAGAAAAGAAGTTTTTATTTTTCTTTAAGCGTAAAAAAGGAGAGGTAATTTTAAAAAACGGTGGAAAAATAGAATAAATTTGTCATTCCCGGTGCATCATGGCTGAAATCCAACTAAGCATTTATGTTTTATTGGATGGTTCAAGTTTCTTGAATCTGTACCGGGATTTTTTTTGATATTATGAAATATACCTTATCAACCAATAACAGAAACCAGCATTATTTGGATATTACTTTTGAGGCAAAAGTAAAAGAGGATACCACAACCATACAACTTCCAGCATGGCGACCAGGGAGGTATGAGCTTGGAAATTTTGCTAAAAATATTCAGCAATTTGCAGTTGAAAATGAAAATGGGAAGTCTCTTTCTTTTAATAAAATCTCAAAGGATTCTTGGCAGGTAGATACCCGAAAATCCAAAGAAATAAAAGTAATTTATAATTATTATTCCATTGATTTCAATGCAGGTTCTACCTATTTAGATGAAGAGGTGTTATATGTGAATCCAGTGAACTGCATGGTATATATTCCTGGGAGAGAAGATGAAAAATGTAAAGTTGAAATCCCTAAATCAAAACAAGAGAAATTTGCCTGTGGAATTCCATTAAAGTCAGGTAAAATCACAACTAAAGATTTTCATGAATTGGCTGATACTCCATTTATTGTAAGTGCGAATTTACAATCCAAATCTTACGATTCCAAAGGAGTCAATTTTACAGTTTGGTTTTATGGGGAGTGTAAACCAGAATGGACAAAAGTTATCCAAGATTTTAAGAAATTTACCGACTTTCAAATTAAAGCTTTTGGAGACTTTCCAGTTAAATCCTACAGTTATATTAATATTATTTTGCCTTATAAAGCTTATCATGGGGTTGAGCATACCACTTCTACTGTTATTGCACTTGGACCAAGTTATGCGATCATGGATGAGCTTTACACCGAGTTTTTGGGAGTGAGTTCTCATGAATTGTATCATACTTGGAATATCAAAACTATTCGTCCAATTGAAATGAATCCTTATGAGTATTCGAAAGAGAATTATTCTAAATTAGGCTATGTAGCAGAGGGAGTTACAACTTACATGGGAGATTTGATTTTGTATGAATCTGGTGTTTTTGACAAGGCTCAATATGCCAGAGAAATCAATCAATACCTCAAAAAGCATTTCAACAATGGAGGAAGGCTAAATAAGTCTGTCGCAGACTCTTCTTACGATACTTGGCTGGATGGATATACAATGGGAGTTCCTGATCGTAAATCATCCATTTACACGGAAGGATGTTTAGTTTCATTAATGATTGATTGGAAAACAAGAGAAGCAACAGGAGGCAAGAAATCGTTGCACACCATAATGAAGTTGCTTTATCAAAGATTTGGTAAAAAAGGAATCGGCTATTCAGAAACTGACTACAAAAATCTAATTGAAGAAGTATCGGGAATTTCGTTTACTGCTTTTTTTAATAATTATATTTGGGGCACTAAAGACTTTACCAAAGAACTTACAAAATGTTTGAAATTAGCTGGTTTTAAGTTAGTTAAAAACAAATCGCAAAATGCCTCAGAAAGACTTGGATTAATAATAAAATCTTCTGCAAAATCAACTGAAGTTGTGCATGTTCAATCAGGTTCAAGTGGCTATGTTGCTGGTTTATCAAGGGGAGATTCTATTCAAGCTATTAACGACTATCCTGTTATTAATGACTTGGATAAATGGTTGAGGTATTTTGAAAACGATTCGATAAGAATAACTTATATCAGAAATGGTAAGTTGCAAACTACAATTCTCTCAAAACCAAATAAGAGTCAGTTTTGGGACTACAAAGTGATATAGGTTTGATTTAGTAAGTAATTTGGCCTTATTTTATTACTTTTGCAAAGAATTTGATTCGTATAAAAATGTCGACACTAAGAATACTTTTTAGTTTTATAATCCTTTCCATGCTTTTTGCTTGTCAGGATGAGAGAGAATTGAAAGTAATTCAAGAAAAGGAGAGAATGGAATTTCTCAGACAGGAAATCAAAGATAATTTTTATTCAGAATCAGCTAAATTTTCTACTTCTGACACCAGTAAACTACCTTCTCTAATTTCAAACCTTCATTCTGATTCGATGTTAATTTGGAGCGAGGGTAAAGTGTTTAATAAAAGTGCATTGGATTTGATTTCAATTACCAAAAATGCAATTTTGCATGGTTTGGATTCTAATTTTTATCCTGTAAAAGAGCTATCAGATTTGTATTTTAAATCATCAGCAGATACTTCCAATGTTGAGGTATTGGCAAGAGGAGAGTTTTTGTTTTCCAAAACAGCTTTGGAGTTTTTTACTCATTTGCGATATGGAGTGTTGAACCATGAAAAGAAAGATTCCTTGTATTTTCAGTTCAAAATTGACTCACTAAGCGAACATGACCTTAAGGAGATTAAGAATGGAATCGAAAAAGAAAACTTAAAAGAAACTATTAAAATTCTTGAACCAGGTTTTGTTGCCTATAAGGATCTTCAAAATGCTTGGTCTAATTATGTCTCAAATCAAGAATTCACAGAGGATAGAGTTAGAGTAAAATCGTTGAAAGAAGATTCAACAGACGCTTACAAAAGAGCAAAGCGAGCACTTTTACTTTATCAATATATTGACTCTTCAGATGCTGAAGTAGATTCGGTATGGATTGAAAAATTGATGGATTTTCAAGAAAATCATGGATTAAAAAGAGATGCTCGAATTGGAAGAGGAACTGCTTATGCGCTTTCAAGAAGTAATGAAGACAGATTATTATCAGTTATTGCATCACTCGAAAAATTAAAATGGGAGAAGTTTGAAGATGATTCGTTATTGTATGTCAACATTCCTTCTTATGAGTTGAAAATCATTGAAAATAATAAAATTGCAGATCGATATAGGGTAGTAGTTGGAAAAACAATTAATAGAACTCCTACTTTTTCTGCAGATATGAAATATTTGATTTTAAATCCTTTTTGGCATATTCCGAGAAGTATTTCGAGTAAAGAAATTTTACCTCGTTTAAAGAAAGATTCTAATCACACAAAGAAAAAGGGATATAGAATCTATGATAGAAATAGAAAGCCTGTAGATGCCTCAAAAATTGATTGGAGCAAGGTGACACAAAATTCATTTAATTATAGAATCTCTCAAACCAGAAGCGGGGGAACAGCACTTGGAAAAGTGAAGTTTATATTTACCAATAAATACAGTATTTACTTCCATGATACGCCATCTAAAAGATTGTTTAAAAATGACATAAGAGCCTACAGCCATGGATGTGTTAGGGTGAAAGATCCACTTAATTTAGCGGCCTATTTATTATCTCGTCAAGACCCAGCTTTGACCATTGATTCAGTAAAGAATTTTGTAAAAACAAGAAGACAGAAAAGACACGATTTGAAATACCCATTAAGAGTTTCAATTCGCTATTTTTCTTGTGAAGGTAGTGAGGATGGAAAAATTATTTTCTTTAGAGATATTTACAAGAAAGAAACAGAATTAAAGCAGACCTTTAAAAGGATTTTTACTCAAAATCTTGATAAAACGAATCAATAAAATTCTTGGTTTTCAAGTAAGTTGATTTTTTAAAATATTTCTTGTCTTTACCGTATATAAAGAAACAACTTCCCCCTTTTATTAAATCAACTGTTTTTTTGTAATCCTTATGAGGAATTACAGGACAACCAAAGCTTCGTCCAAGAACGTTTCCGTTTTTCTTCAGAAACTCTTTGGTAGCGTAATCCGCTGAATGCATAACTACACCTCTTTCAAATACATTGTTGTTGGAATATTCATGCCCGTGCAATTTTAAAGAATAATCATATTTGCCATTATAAATAACACCAGTTGTAAAAAAACCTAAACTACTCATTCGAGATTCAGCTTCATTTGAGAACTCCTTGGCATATAATCCTCCTGAGTTTTTTCCGTGAGCAATGATATTTTTTTTGACTAATTTCTTTTTAGTCATATCAATAATAAAAATTCTGTTTTTATTACTGGCTAAAGTGTAATCTACTAAAGTTAAGTATTTTGAATTAGTCAGTTTTCCTTTGGATTTCATAGAATAATATCCTTTCAAACCATCTACAAACATCTTGTAATTCAGTTTTTTATTATTTAAACAATCATAGAAAGATTCAGCGTAGGCATCAAAAGCCATGACTTTTTTTGCTAAAGTGATTTTTTCTTCTTCCGTTTCTTTCAAATCAATATTTACCTTGTTATTCAAAGAATCAACATGTGCTGAATTTGAAAAAAGAAATAATGATAATAATAAAAGAAGGTACTTCATAAAATCGCCTAATTGAAGGCACAAAGTTATAAAAAATAATTTGATGTAGGAGAATTAACAAATCTCATGAATCAAGAACTCACCAATCTCGTCTTATTCTACAACGAATTTCTTGGTATTGATTATTGAATTGTCCTCTGAAATTAATTGGATAAAATATACTCCAGACTTTAAGTTTCGGGTAGAAATAACAGAGTTAAACGTTTCTTTGTTTATAGTTTTTC
>JBMYYT010000099.1:0-8612 GCA_049609665.1 Flavobacteriales bacterium
TGTATTTTCCCATTTTTAATCAAAACAGGATTGTTTTGTTGTTTACCTAGCCCATAACTCAAGGAAAAAATTCCTGCTCCAGTTTGAAAATTAACTCCTAATCCAAATCCAAAAGGAGTGTCTTTTTGGTAAGACTCAATCGAATTATTTTCATAAAAAGCTAAGTCAAAAAAACTGAAAAAATTTGAGTTTCGACTAAACAAGTATCTGAATTCTGTGGTAAAAATATAATAATTCGAGGTTAAAATAGATTGTTGGTTGAATCCTCTCAGCGACTTATTTCCTCCTATTTGATAGAGTTCGTTTACAAAAACATTATCTCCTATTAAATTCCCAGATTGTAATTTAAAATGAGCAGTATTTCTTTTGAAAAGAGGTAAAAAACAAGAAATTGAAATGTCAGATTTCAATTGCGTAGATGTTTCTTTAATATCTTGATAATCTAAAGACTCAATTTCAGGATTCTTTATAATAGTTTTATTACCAGTTCTTAACGCTAATTCCAAATTCCATCCTTTTCGGGGGTTAATCCGGTAATCTAAAGTATTGAGCTTATAGCCAACTCCATAATAAAGGGTTGAAACAGAGTTCACGGAGGGAATCATTATAGCATTGCTATTGTTTAACAGGGAATTAGATTCAATAATCTCAGCCGAGAGGGAAAACTCTTGACTTTCATTTATAAAGTAGGACACTCCCAACACCCCTCTCAAGTTTGCAAAACTGGTGTCTTGTCTAAAATAATTCATCTCAGTATGAATTCCGAATCTGGTTTTGAATAAAAAAGGATAGGTGAAATCAATATTGAAAGTTTGCGAGTTCGTTTTTACCTTTTCCCAATTCAAATAGATTTTTTCACCTCTTCTAAAAGCATTTCTCAAATCTACTTTTAACTCACCTACTACATTGATTTTTCCTGAATTTTCATCAGGGTTAAGCCCCAATATTCCATCAAATCGATTAGAGCTATTATCTTCCAAATACAAAACAACTTCTGCTCTGCCTTGCGAGAAAAACACTTCTGGTTCTCTTATAACGCTGACCAGAGTTAGATTCCGTAATTTACTTCCAAGGCTTGATATTAGTTCTTGATTATAAGCTTTTCCCTTGTTCAGACCTAACCATCTTGTTAGATAATTTTTAGAAGTTTTACTACCTCCTTTTACTATTATACTGTCAATAACAACAAATTGATTTTTTTGAATAATCAAGTTTCCATTTACGATTGCCCCTTCAATAGTAAGGGAATCAAAAGAGGCTTGAACAAATGGATATCCATTATTCTCATAAAATGACAAAACAGTTGAAATGGAAGAACTCAAAGTTTCATAATTAAAATCTCTATTATTAAAGTTTTGAGATTCCCATAATGATTTTAAATTCTCATCAATTCGAAGCTCTCCCCATTTATACTTTTTCCCTTTAATTAATTTTACTTTTAATTGGTCAACCGATGACAGCAAAGTATCATAATAACAAGAGATATAGCCCTCCGATTGATAATCAATCAATTTCTTATTAAGAAGCTTTTTTGCAGAAGAAAAAGACTCTAACTTATTGTTTTTAAATAAAGAGCGACTTGACTCATCTTCTATGGTTAACTCTATTTGCGAAAAAAATTGAGATTGAATCAAACAACAAAAAATTATAAAAAAGATATATCGAATATGTCGACTCATGACTAATTAAACAATTTTTTGCAGGTAATATTTTCTATTAACAGCCGTAAATTTATGAAAATTGAAAGAAAAGTAGCCAACCTTTCTATTTTCACCTCGTAAACACAGAATAATACAAGAATTAAAATATTAACGCTAATTCTCACGTTGAAGTAATAGAATTAAATTTTAATCGTTGACAAAACATTCATTTTTACTGATAAATTGTTAACAACTTGTTTATAAATACAAACCCGATTGCGAATATCTAACGGCAAATATGCCTTTTTTTGCATATCACAATACAAAACGCAATGAAAAAACTTATCAGTACATCAGCTATTATCGTTACAACTTGTTTATTAATGGTGTCTTGCACTGGAAAAAAGCAAAATTGTGATGCATACGGATCAATCATGAAAATCGAAAAAAGTAAAGATTTCTCAAATTCAGCAACCACTGAAATTGAATTTAAAGAAGAATTGAATTAATCAACAATAATTTTAAAATTTAAAACACAACTTTTAATTAAGTTGTGTTTTTTTTTACACCAAATCGAAATAACCTAGATTGAAAATAAAGTTTACTTATATTTGTTAAAGATACATGACAAAAAGAACTCTATATATCGTCTTATTTGTTTTTCTAAGCACATCAAGTTTAGCTCAACTCCCTGCTGAACAAGAAAATATGGTTGGCTTTAGATCTGAATGGTTTGGTGGATTAAATCTCCATACAAACGGTTGGGGAGTGAATTTGACAAGAGGAAAATTCAAAACCTACAAAAAATACAATTTATACAGTTTTGATTTTGTTCATATAAAACATCCAAAAGAATACAAGATTAGATATCAAGTTGCACCCGGTAACTTTGCCAGAGCTTTCAAATATGGCAAATTAAATTCGTTCTATAATGCCCGATTCAGTTATGGACAGCAAAGAATGGTATTCGAAAAACTAAGAGACAAAGGAGTTGAAGTCTATTTTAACTGGAAAACTGGAGTCAGTCTTGGTTTGTTAAAACCAATTTATTTAGAGATAATAAATATTCAAGATGGAATTAGTGTAATTTCTGAAGAGAAATACAATCCTGATAACCATAACGAATCCAATATTTACGGAAAAGGAGCATTTGGAAGCGGATTTAGTGACATGAAAATTGCACCTGGAGGGCACATCAAAGGAGGATTTAAATTTGAATTAGCAAAAAAAAGAGAAAACATATTCGCAATAGAAACTGGTTTAATATTGGACATTTTCCCAACAAAAATTCCAATTTTAGCCTATTCTAAAGAGGAGGTGCTTTTTTATAATTTTTACATCAATATACTCTTCGGGAAGAAATATTACGATTAAAATGGAAGTAAAAGAAAAAACAAAAAAACCAAAATGGTTACGTGTTAAACTCCCAATAGGAAAAGAATATAAAAAAGTCCGGGAAATTGTAGATGATCATGGTCTTCACACAATCTGTCAAAGCGGAAACTGCCCAAATATGGGTGAATGCTGGGGAGCTGGTACTGCAACATTTATGATTTTGGGAAATACCTGCACAAGATCCTGTGGTTTTTGTAGTGTAGATACTGGTAAACCAGATGAAGTTGATGTTTTTGAACCAGCAAAAATAGCCAAATCAGTGAGTTTAATGGAAGTTAAACACTGTGTGATTACCTCAGTAGACAGAGATGATTTAGAAGATGGAGGTTCAGAGATTTGGGCTCAAACAGTGCGAGCAATTAGAAGAAAATCACCGAAAACTACTATGGAAACTCTTATTCCAGATTTTATGGGAAAGTGGGAAAATCTTCAACGAATTATTGATGTTGCCCCAGAAATAGTATCGCATAACCTGGAGACTGTAAGAAGATTGACAAAAGAGGTAAGAATTCAAGCAAAATACAACAGAAGCCTAGAACTCCTAAGAAGATTAAAAGAAGGAGGAATGAAAACAAAGTCAGGCGTGATGTTGGGATTGGGCGAATCAGAAGAAGAAGTGCTTGAAACCATGGATGATTTAAGAGCCGTAAATGTGGATATTTTAACACTGGGACAATACCTTCAACCCACAAAAGAACACTTACCTGTTGCTGAATTCGTCACACCTGAAAAATTTGAATATTACAAAGAAATTGGACTAAAGAAAGGATTCAGATACGTGGAAAGTGGTCCTCTTGTAAGGTCGAGCTATCATGCAGAAAAACATCTATTCTGATTAAAAAAATAGAATTGTATAAATTTTATTTAAATTTTAATAAATTAGGAGTTAAATTTTCTTAATTTTATTGCTGTCAAAAGGAACTTATCTAAAAATAAGAAATTCTACTGACAAAATTAAAACTTTAAACTATTCGCCCTTAAATGGGAAAATTTATAGCTTATGAAAAACACTACTAAACTAATTTTAGGAGGATTATTACTTTCAGGAATTGGAGTTGGCTCTATGTTGACCAACAACTTCAATGCTCATGAAATTCCAACTTACACTCCAAGAGAAAACTCTTCAAAAACTACTAAAACTGCTGGCCTTATGGCTATTGAGTTGTATGAAGAGAGCAGAAAAAACGTAAACACAGGTAAAATGGAACCTGGAGATTTTTCTAACGCTTGGCAAGCTGTAAAATTAGCTACTGCTAATGCTTCAAGAAGTTCAGTTCTAAATTTAAAGGACGAAGGTCCTGATAATGTAGGTGGAAGAACAAGAGCCATTTTAGTAGATAATTCGGACATTAACACCATATACGCTGGTAGTGTGTCAGGGGGATTATTTAAATCGACAAACAGAGGAAACACATGGACTAGAGTAAATGCATTTAACACTGTATTAGCTGTTTCTTGCATCACTCAAACTCCAAATGGAACAATTTATGTGGGAACAGGTTCAACATTTGAAAGAACTCTAAGCAACAAACAAAGTGGAGGTCACAGAGCCGATGGAGTCTATTACACTACAGATGGTGGGACTACTTTTCAAAAACTGACTCCAACACCAGCTTGGGGAAATGCAGCAGTTAATGCAATAATCGCAGACCCAAATCAACAAGATGTAATCTATGTTGGTGGTAACTTCCCCATAAGGCTTCAAAAGGTTGAAAATAAAACTTCATTCACTGCTGTCTCAGGAATAACTGCCAGTATTACTGACCTTAAAATATCGAATGATGGTAATTTAATTGTAGCAGGTTTAGGAAGCAATACTTTTGTTAAAGAAGGTTCAGGATCTTTTACTCGAGTATCTGGAACAGGAGCTGGACAAATTAAAGCACAAAGCGGAAGAATTGTTTATGCTATATCACCTGATAAAAACGCAAATGGAAAATATTCAGTTTATGCCTCTATGGCTCAATCATCTGGTAAATTAGGTGGTGTTTCTGCCTCACATGACAACGGACAGACTTGGGCAGAAGTAATACCTGCTACACCAGGTTCTGTTTCTGATCCTACAACCGTTTTAAACACTGATCCCTTTGCAAATGGACTATCTTGGCAAGGACTTTACAATAACATTATAACAGTAATCCCAGGATCTCCTAAAAAATTTATTATTGGAGGAATTGACTTACACGAATGGGAAGAGTCAGCTACAGCGCCACCTTTCGGACAAATGTCAAGGATTTCTTCTTGGTCTGCAAATCCAACAAGTCGTATTTACGTTCACGCTGACAATCATGCATTAGTATGGGATAACACTAATAGATTATACATCGGTAATGATGGTGGAGTTGGTATTTCTGATAATGCCACAAGTAATAATATAACATACTATCCAGCAAACAGAGGATATAACGTTACTCAGTTCTATGGAATATCCTATTCCAAATATGGGGATTTGCTTGGAGGTGCTCAAGATAATGGTACCCAATATAAAGATGCAAGAAATCCAGGAACTTCTGCCTTAGAATTTAAGGAAGTTGGGGGAGGTGATGGATTTGATTGTGAAATATCACATTTAGATGAAAATGTTTTGTTTTCAACAGTGTATACAGGAGCAACTTTTAGAACCTCTACAAAAAGTGCAACAAGAAGTACCTTCACTGGAACTGAAATCGATGCTTTATCGGATAATGTAAAGCCATTTTATAACGAAATAAGGTTGTATGAGAACGGAAATGATTTAAACAGTACTGACTCGGTATGGTGGTTTGCAACAGAAGATAAGCCTGCTGGATCAACTGTAATGGTTACAAGTAAAAACTTAGACATACAGTTTCCTTACGTATTACCAGTTGCCGTTAACGTAACTATAGATACTTCTATTGACGCTCTTGGCGACACTACCTTTTCTTACTTACACCGAGACACTTTAAGAATTCAAGATAGAGTTCAATCCTTATTTGCTCAAGGACTTTCTGGTTCTGGAGGAATATGGGTAACAAGATCAGCTCTTAGATTTGGAGAAACACCAGTTTGGTTCAAAGTAATTAATTCTGTAGGAGGAAGAGTATCAGAAATGGAATTCTCTAAGGATGGTGACATTCTTTATGCAGGAACTACTTCTGGAGCTGTTATACGAATAAAAGGATTCAACGGATTATATTACAATAACGAAGCACATGATACAATTAACGGAGTAAATGCTCACGATAGAGTTGCTTATAACTACGCTGATATTAGAAGTGGGACTTCTCAACTACAAATTCAAACAATCTATAACGGATCTCAAATGATTACTGGTATTGGAGTTGACCCTAATGATTCTGAGCATGTTGTAATTACATTAGGTGGCTATGGTGCTGCTACAAACATAAGAAGATCCACAACTGCGGCAAGTACTACAGGTACTTCTTCATTTTCAAGTATTAAAGGAAATATGCCTGCAATGCCAGTCTTCGATGCTGTTATTGACATGAGTGACCCAACAAGAATTATTGCGGGAACTGAATTTGGAGCTTGGGTATCTCTTAACTCTGGGGGTTCTTGGACAGCTCAAAATGATGAAATGGGTGGTGTACCTGTATATGATGTTCGTCAACAATGGAGACCTTGGGCAACAAGTGAAGAGGACTTAATAGGTTGTTACAATCCTGGAGTAATTTATTTCGGAACTCATGGTAGAGGAATATGGAGTAGTTCTACGTTCTTATCCATTGATGAAAACATTGATGAAAAGGAAATTCCAGTAACTTCAATTAACCTATATCCTAACCCAGTAAACAATTTCACAAATATTGAATTTGATTTAACTAATTCAGCAGATGTTAAAATCTCTGTATTTAGTTTAACTGGTCAGTTGATTTCATCACAAAACCTATCTAACAGACAACCTGGTGAACTCAAACATAGAATAAATACAAGTCAGTTGACAAAAGGAATATACTTTGTAACTGTGGAAACTGAAGGAATGAAATTCAAAGGTTCTAAGTTTATTAAACAATAATTGATTCAACAATCTGTTTTAAAGCTGTTCCGATTAGTCGGAACAGCTTTTTTTTTGCATATTTCTAACTTTATTGGTATTCATTAAATGCTTATTGTTAATTTTACAATTAGTTCAGAAAAAATAGGCTATACTTTACATTTACTGCAAATCCTTTTTACCTTTGTTTGAGAAATTATAATAATTCAAAAATATCACAAGATGAAAAAAACTCGTGTTGCCATCAATGGTTTCGGCAGAATAGGAAGAGCAACTGCAAAGCAACTTTTAAATGAGTCTTCTATCGAATTAGTAGCTATAAATGATTTAACGGACAATAAAACTTTAGCCCACTTATTTAAATACGACTCTGTTCATGGAAAATTTAAAGGAGAAGTAAAATCTGGTGATGATTTTATATTAATTAATGGAATTAAAATTGCAACTCAAGCAGAAAGAGACCCTGAGAACCTTCCTTGGGGAGTTTTGAATGTCGATGTAGTGATTGAATCTACTGGTCATTTTAGAACCTCTGAACTGGCTAATAAACATATAATTGCGGGAGCAAAAAAAGTAATCCTTTCGGCACCGGCAAAATCAGGAGATATTAAAACTATAGTATTAGGAGTTAATGAGAATGAACTCAATGGAAATGAAACTATTGTTTCAAATGCATCTTGCACTACAAACTGTGCTGCTCCGATGATACAATTAATTGATGAACTGTGCGGCATAGAAAATGGTTTTTTATCTACGATTCACTCCTTTACAAGTGATCAGAGGATACACGATGCCCCTCACTCTGATTTACGAAGAGCACGAGCTGCCTCTGTATCCATAATACCTACAACAACTGGAGCAGCAAATGCAGTAACCAAAATATTTCCGCATCTAAATGGAAAGTTAGCGGGTAGCGCAATTCGTGTCCCTGTTCCAGACGGTTCATTAACTGAACTTACTCTGAACGTTAAAGAGGCTAAATCCATTCAAGAAATTAATTCTACTTTTGAAAAAGCCAGCAGAAATAATTTGAAAAATATAGTAGAGTATAATGAAGACCCTATTGTTTCAGTTGATATAATTGGTAATCCATCCTCTTGTATTTTTGATTCCGAACTTACTCAAGTCTTAGGGAATACAATTAAAATTTGTGGATGGTATGATAATGAGATTGGGTATTCAAGTAGATTGGTGGATTTGGTTTTGTTGGTTTCTAAATAATCATATATTTAAGTTCACTTCTTTTTCGGTGGCTTAGGTGGATCTTACATAGTTGGAACTTGACTTTTTAATTTCTCTTTAGCCGATCCTGGATTTGGAATTACTTTAATCGTAGGTTGTTTTGGTTTAGATGGTTCATTTTTACTCATAGTTATGATATTTGTTTAAATATTTGTTCGTTTCCTCCTCTGTCTTTTTCATTAATACTTTTACTCTTTTAATATCTAATTTAGAATCAAATTCTTGAATTTTTTCCCAATCTGATTTCCTCAATTTGAAAAATTTATTCTTTGCCTTTTCATTCTTTAAATTTCCAAAATAAAGCTCTGACCATAACAGTTCAAGCTTATTAAAATATTTAGTATAAAGCATCTTCATTG
>JBMYYT010000100.1:0-8357 GCA_049609665.1 Flavobacteriales bacterium
ACACTTTTTATAGATGATTCTATCCAACATATTGAGTCTGCTCAAAAGATTGGAATCAGAACATTCCATCTGATAGATACTGATATTCTTAATGAATTTGAATAATTTGGGCGTTTGTAGGGGCGAGAAGTTTGTCAAGAAAGGATTTAATCCTAATTTTGTTCATGTTTTATAAAGAAATCGAAACGCCTTATTATGCTGTTGTGTTTTCTTCGGTTCGAACAACAGAGAATGAAGGGTATAGAGAAATGGATGAATTGATTTATGCGGAGGTAGAAAACAACTCTGGTTATTTGGGTCATGAAGGAACCAGACAAGTGGATGGATTTGGAATTCATGTTTCTTATTGGAAAGACCTTGAATCGATAAAAAATTGGAAAGAAAATACACTTCATAAACAAGCAAAAAGCTTAGGTAAAGAAAAGTGGTACAAGAGTTTCAAAACGAGAATTTGTAAAGTAGAAAAAGAATATTAGAAGATTATGTCACAGATATTAGAACAAGGAAAAGTGTCGAGTAATATTGATAGCGGAATTGCAACTATTGAGTTTTTTCATCCGTTGAGTAATTCGTTGCCAGGAAAATTATTGAATGAATTAGCAGAAACCATTACTAAAATGGGGAATACTGATGAAGTAAAAGTTATTCTGCTTAAATCTGCTGGAGAAAGAGCATTTTGTGCAGGAGCTTCATTCGATGAGTTGATTTCCATTAATGACGAAGAGACAGGATTGATTTTCTTTTCTGGTTTTGCAAAAGTTATAAATGCTTGCCGAAAATGTCCGAAATTAATCATCGGAAGAGTTCATGGAAAAGCAGTGGGAGGTGGAGTAGGAGTTGCCAGTGCTGTTGATTACTGTGTGGCAACAAAATTTGCTTCGGTTAAGCTGAGTGAATTGGCTGTGGGAATTGGACCTTTTGTAGTTGGACCAGCAGTGGAAAGAAAAATTGGAACTTCTGCAATGAGTCAACTTGCAATAGATGCAACTGAATGGCAAACTGCACAATGGGCAAAAGACAAAGGATTATACACGGAAGTATATGAAACTGCCAATGAAATGGACGAGGCAATTTCTGAATTATCAAATAAATTAGCAAACTCAAACCCAGAAGCAATGAGTATGTTAAAACAAATATTCTGGAAAGGAACAGAAAATTGGGACGACCTATTAAATGAACGTGCCGCTATGAGTGGGAAATTAGTGTTATCTGATTTTACCAAAAACGCAATTAATAAATTTAAAAAGAAATAATTCTTTAGAATTCTACTACCATGAGAGCTGAGATTTTAACTAAACTAACCCAATTGCTTGAAAACGAAGATGTAAGAGCAATCAACACTGAAGCGAATGATCTAATTAGAACCTACAAAGGTCTATTGTCAGATGAGAAATTCAGAGAAAAACCAACCACTGAGGAGCAAACCGAGGAAGAATTGGCTAAAATCTTGGAAGATCGAAAAGCAGATACAGCCATTGAGGGATTAATTCTTGAATTTAAAGAAAGGCGAAAAGAGTTTAGAAAAAAGAAGGAAGAAGAAGAGAAAACTAATTTAATTGCTAAAAAAGCAATACTAAAGGAGTTTAAAGATTTAGTTGAGAACGAGGAAAATATTGGAGCAGCTTTTAGTAAACGAAAAGAAATCCAAGAAAGATGGAGGGAAATTGGTAATGTTCCGCAATCCAGTTTTGATGATATTCAATCTGAGTATAGTAGTTTGAATGATTTGTTCAACTATAATATCAATATTTATAAAGCAATTCAGGAGCATGATTTAAAGAAGAACTATTCTTTAAAGAATAAAATTATTTTTGATTAAAAGAATTGCATGAAGAAAAGAGTATGAAAAAGCTCCAATCAGCTCTTAATGAAAAAATCTCTGAATGGGACGAAATTGGTCCTACTTTCCAAGAAAAATGGGAAGAGTTAAAAGAAGGTTTTTGGGGAAGTGTAAACGAGCTAAGAGATAAAATTCGAGCATTTTATGTGGAGCAAGCCGAGAAATTGGAAAAAAACTTAGAGTTAAAAACTGAGTTGATTGAAAAAGCAAAAGTAGCTGTTGATGTAAGCCCAACTTCGATAAAAGAATGGAATACTGCAACTGAAGAGGTTTTAAAACTTCAAGAAGATTGGAAAAAAGTTGGACAGGTAAAAAGAGAGAAAAATCAAGAGATTTGGGAAGAATTTAGAGGTCACTTCGATGTATTTTTCAATAGAAAGAACGAGTTTTTTAAAGGGTTAAAAAAAGACAGTTCAAAAAACTTTAACCTTAAAAAAGAGTTAGTCGCCAAAGCGGAAGAATTAAAAATGTCTGACGATTGGAAGAACACGACCAATGACCTTAAAAACCTCCAAACTAAATGGAAGGAAATTGGACACACTGGAAAATCCGAACAAAAGATTTGGAAACAATTTCGTGAAGCTTGTGATTTCTTTTTTAATAATAAAAAGGAATATTACGCTAATAGAGAAACTATTGAAGCAGATAATTTAAAGAAAAAGGAAGATGTTGTAAAAGAGATTAAAGAGTTGAAGTTATCTGCGAACTCTAATGAAGCTATTGCACAACTAAAAGAAATGTCTTCCAAATTCTTAGAAGTTGGAAATGTGCCTTTTAAAGTAAAAGATAAAATATACAATGAATATAAAGCAGCATTGGATACACAATATGATGCTCTTAAATTAGACAGAAAAGCTAAAACCCGTATTTCATACAAGTCCAAGTTGGATGGAATGATGAAAAAAGGAAATTCTTCAACTATAACTAAGGAGCGTGATTACCTTAAGAGAAAATTAAATAATCTTAAAGGTGAAATCATGCAGTATGAAAATAATATGGGCTTTTTTGGTAACTCGAAAGGTGCAGATAAGATGAAGGCTGATATTGAGAAAAAAATCAAAAGAAGTAAATCTGAGATGGAAGTCATTCAACAAAAGTTGAAATTAATTAGAGATGTTAAATAAGATCATTTTCATACTGTTTTTCGTTTCAATATTTATTTCTTGTTTTGATGTTACTAATAATGAGTATATAGAAGGTAATGAAAAAGATGAGTTAGTTGTCAACGATTATGAAAATTTAGATTGGATTATTGGCGAATGGATTGATTCTGTAAAATTTAAGGGAAGAATTGTTTTCGTTGAATCTTGGGTTAAACAATCGGAACAATTTTATTCAGGCAAAAAATACTCCATTAATAAAGGAGATACTTTAGAGCCTACAATGATGACTATAACAAAAACTGATAATCAATTTTACTATTCTTACACGGTAGATAATAATCAAGTTACATTTGTTCAAGATTCGATTTCTAGCAGTTTTGTATCATTTAGGAATACCACAAATGTGTTTCCTGATAATTTAATCTATGAGTTGGAAAATGATACTCTCATGATTTCTTTTTCTGGAATTAAAGGTGGATTGGAATTCGGAAGTTCGTTTAAAACAATAAAAAAGAATTAATTCTTATGAAGATAGAAACTAAGTTGCTTCATGCAGGGTTGGAACCCGATTCTGCTACAGGTGCTATTATGACACCTATCTATCAAACTTCAACATATGTTCAAGACGAAGTTGGTGTTAATAAAGGATATGAATATTCTAGAACACAAAATCCAACCCGGCATTCTTTGGAAAAAAATCTTGCAGCAATTGAGAATGCTAACTACGGAATGTGTTTTGGAAGTGGTATGGCCGCCATTGATGCGGTAATAAAATTGTTAAATCCAGGAGATGAGGTGATTTCAACAAATGATTTGTATGGAGGTTCTTACCGTCTTTTTACAACCATTTTTGAGAAATATGGAATTAAGTTCAAATTTGTTGACATGTCTGATGTCAATAATGTAAAAAATGCAATTACCGAAAAAACAAAATTAATTTGGGTAGAAACTCCAACTAATCCAACAATGAGTATTATTGATATTGAGGGAATAGCAGCTATAAAAGGAGATAATACATGGCTGGCAGTTGACAATACCTTTGCAAGTCCATATTTGCAGAATCCTATTAACAACGGAGCAGATATTGTTATGCATTCTGCTACGAAATATCTTGGAGGTCATTCCGATGTTGTAATGGGTGCTCTTGTAGTTAATGATGAGAAAATCGCAGCCGATTTATATCGAATACAAAATAGTAGTGGCTCAATATGCGGTCCTCAAGACAGCTTTTTAGTACTTCGAGGAATCAAGACTCTTCATGTAAGGATGGAAAGACATTGTTACAATGCAAAAAAAATAGTCTCGTTTTTAACTCACAATAATAAAATAGATAAAGTATATTACCCTGGCCTTGAGAGCCATCCAAATCATGACATTGCAAAGAGACAAATGAATGATTTTGGAGGAATGATTTCCTTTTCTTTAAAAGAAGATACTACCGAGGCAGCCCATAAATTTTTAAAGAGAACCAAATTGTTTTCATTGGCTGAATCATTGGGAGGGGTTGAGTCTCTTATAGGTCATCCGGCAACAATGACTCACGCTTCAATTCCACGAGATATTAGAATAAAAAGCGGTATTGTAGATTCTTTAATTAGATTAAGTGTTGGTATTGAGAATATTGAAGATTTAATTGATGATTTGCGAAACTCTTTGGATTATTAACCGTATGATATTGATAAAAAACCTTAAAAAAGGAGAAATATGTTTGTTTATAACATTTAGTACATATATATTTGTCCATTAATATTTTTAATAACTATGAATAAGATGATAAAGAAGTTCAAATTGGGAATGATTGCAGGTATTGCATTATGTATGTTCTCTACTCAAGATGCAACAGCGCAGCAGGATGCACAGTATTCAATGTATATGTTTAATCCACTGGCCGTAAATCCAGCCTATGCAGGAAGCAGAGAAGCATTGAGTGTAACCATGTTAGGAAGAAAGCAGTGGGTAAATATTGATGGAGCACCAGCAACAGCTACATTGTCTATTCATTCGCCATTAAGATATGAAAAAGTTTCATTAGGATTATCAGTAATTCAAGATGAAATAGGACCAACAAAGAACACATCTTTTTATGGAGATGTAGCTTACAGGTTTCAAGTAGGAAAAGAAAGTAAATTAGCTTTTGGATTAAAAGGGGGAGTAGATATGTTTTCTGCAAACTTTGGAAATTTAAGAGTAAATGATGGATCTGATATTCAGTACACAACTAATATTAGAAATCAAATCATGCCAAACTTTGGATTTGGGGTTTATTTAAATTCAGAGAAGTATTACATTGGATTAACTGCACCAAAAATTATCAGAAACGAATTTGAAGGTTCGGTATCAAATGGATTACAATCAATTCAAGATCGTCACTTCTTTTTAACAGCAGGAAGAACATTCAAAATTAATAGTGTAATCGATATGGTTCCATCATTTGTTGCAAAAGCAGTAGAAGATGCACCACTTTCATTAGATGTTAACCTTAACTTCATGTTTTATGATAAGTTATGGATTGGAGGAGGATATAGATTTGATGATTCGTTCATCGGAAATATCGTATATCACTTTACACCACAGTTTAGAGCTGGATATGCTTATGATTACACATTATCAGATTTAGGAGATTATAATACAGGATCTCACGAGATAATGATTAACTATGACTTAGATTTCTTAGGAAAAGGATTTAAGACTCCAAGAAGATTCTAAAAAGAAAAGAAAGAAGAATATTAAAAACTATTTAATACAATAATAACCCCACATTATGATTAAAACAATTACTAAAAACATATTTCTTGTATTGTTTGCAAGTGTTTTAGGTTTCCAAGCTCAAGCTCAAGGAATGAAAGAAAGAGCAGCTAACGACCATTTCGATAAGTTAGCATTTTTCAAAGCAGCTGAAATGTATTCGGAATTAGCAAAGAAAAGTAAAGCTACTGATCATCAAATAAGAAGAGCGGCTGAATCTTTCAGGTTTATGGGAAATTCTGTTGAGTCTGAAAACTGGTACAGAAAACTATCAACGCATGAAGGTGTTAAAGCAGAGGATTTCTATCATTTTGCTCAAATGCTTAAGATGAATAAGAAATATGACGAAGCTAATAAAATGATGGCAAAATTTGGAGGTATGAAATCTTCAAATTCAATACCTAAAGCTCATGCTGAAAATGCTGATTATGTAACTGAGTTAATGTCAATGCCAAACAAATATAATATAGCAATTTTTGGTGTTAATACTAAGGCTTCAGATTTTGGACCAAATTATTACACTAAAGATGGAGAAACTAATGTTGTTTTTGCTTCTGCAAGAACTGCAAACACTTCAGCTATGAAAAAGAGATTTCAATGGGATGGTTCAAATTTCTTGGATGCATATCAGGCGCAAACTGGTGGAGATGGTGAAAATGTTAAAGTTAAAAGATTTGACAGAGGAATTAAATCAAAGTATCATGAGGGACCTGTTTCTTTTAGCAATAACGGAGACATAATGTATCTAACAAGAAGTAACTATTTAAACAAGAAAAAAGGACTTGACTCTGCAAGACACAACAATCTTAAATTGTACATAGCTACAAGAAGCGAAGATGGAGAGTGGGGTGGATTAACTGAATTTCCTTACAATAGTGATTATTATTCTGTAGGTCACGCTACTTTAACTGAAGATGGTAAAACAATGTATTTTACTTCTGATATGCCTGGTGGTAAAGGAGAAACTGATATCTGGATGTCGAAGAAAGAAGGTGGTAAATGGGGTAAGCCAGTAAATGTTGAAAGTGTAAATACAGAAGGAAGAGAAATGTTTCCATTTATTGGCAAAAACAATAACCTGTATTTTTCTTCTGATGGATACGCTGGATTAGGGGGGTTAGACGTCTATAGAGCAACTGCTTCAAGTGAAGGTTCTTTTGACAAGCCAGAAAACATGATGTATCCATTGAATACAAATATGGATGATTTCGGATTGATCATGAATCAAGATGAAACGGAAGGTTACTTTTCTTCAAACAGAAAAGGAGAAGATGCTGTAGGTGATGATGATATTTACAGATTTCAAATGTTAATTCCTTTCAAGCCTAAATTTTATACCATTAAAGGATGTGTGAAAAAGCAAACTCAAGAAGTTATACCTACTACTACGGTAAGATTGGTAAACGTTGAGACAAATGAAGTGTTTACTCAAATGTTATCTGCTTCAGGATGTTACGAATTTGTTGATGTACCGGGAGGTGAGTATAGAGTTGAGGGAGAAAAACCAACTTTTGAAAAAATCTCTTTTTATGATTTAAAAACCGATGATGCTCCGGGATCTGATATTAAAGATGCTGATGTTTATTTAAAAGAGCCTGCTTGTAAATTAGTAGGACAAGTTGTTGATGCTAAAACAAAGTCTCCATTGTCTGGAGTATCTGTAAACATCAAGGACAAAATGACTGGTCAAGTAAAAACTTTTGTTACTGATAATGAAGGTAAATTTATGGATCCATTGGCAGGACTTCCTTGTCCAGGTGCTATTTTGGATTATGAAATTACTATGGCAAAAGATGGTTACTTGGTTGAAACTGTCAATTACAAGAAGGTAGTTTCAGTTCCAGGTGTAATTAATATGAATGGATCTTTAGATCTTGAATTGATACCAGGTGATGCAGGTACAAGTATTGGAAGGTATTGTAAAATAGAAGATATATTATACGATTTTGATAAATCATTTATCAGACCAGATGCTGCAGTTGAATTAGATAAATTGGTAGCATGTATGAAAGCAAATCCAACAATTATTGTTGAGATTGGATCTCACACTGATTGTAGAGCAACTAAAAGATATAATGAAAGACTTTCTGATAGAAGAGCAAAAGCTGCAAGAAAGTACGTTATCTCAAGAGGTATTGCTGCTAATAGAATATTTGGAAAAGGGTATGGTGAAACGAATCACATAGAGCCTTGTCCATGTGAGCCAACTAATGCTTCTAACTGTTCTGAAGATCAACACCAATTGAATAGAAGAACTGAATTTAAAATTGTTGGAGGAACTGGTAATGTTCAAAACAACAGTACGAATAGTTTCGGAAAATAATTTATAGATAATTTAATTTTATTAAGCCCTGATAACAGATGTTGTCAGGGCTTTTTTATGAAAATTTAATGAGCAAGATTCTATTTTATATTGTTTTTTCTATAATTCTCGGAATTAGCTCCTTTTCTCAAAATGGAGTTGGTTCTGTTACTCCGGATTCTTGCTATGTTCATGGTTATATCACGAATGGGAAATTAGGATTTCCGTTGGAAAATGTTGAAGTAGTATTATTCAACCTAACTTCTGATAACCAAGATACTTTATTCACAGATTCTTTAGGAATGTTTACATTTCGGTATTTATGTTCAAATAATGATATGGATTATAACTTAACACTTAGTAAAGA
>JBMYYT010000101.1:0-8288 GCA_049609665.1 Flavobacteriales bacterium
GTGTAACCGTACCTTCTTTTAATGTTTTTTCAAAAGCAAGTTTTACTTGTCCGTCAGTGGGGTTAGGGAACACCACTACATTCAGCTTATCTTCTTCCTCTACCTCAATACTGGCTCTTGTATTAAACCTAACGGTGTATTGGAATTTGTAGGTTTCAGTGGTATCATTGTTATTGTCAACCGCAAACACTTTGAAAAACACTTTTGTACCCACTGGATAATTTGGAATTGGACTTGAAGAAACGTAGGTGCTATCCATAGTATTAGCCATAGGAATTGAGTTTCCAAAAGTAGGATTGTTAATCGACCACTTTACAAATGCTGATTTTATTCCTATATCACTTGTAATGATTGAATTAACATGTTGATGTATATCTTCTTTTGGAAGGAAATAGGTTGGCATATCATTAATCCAAGTTTTGAGGATTGTTGGATAATTCTCTCTATTTACTAAATGATATTCCCAAAGTCCTCTTCCCCAAATTGCTGCTCTCAAGGTGTTAGAACCATTTACAACCTCCAATTCTTTTATCGTTGAATTAGGTAATCCCGCGTTATGAAGAACCCATGTAGTTCCATTTAAAGGTTTGGTATAAACACCTATTTCAGCTCCTACATAGATATTTGATTCATTAGTATGATCAACTACTACATTTCTTAATGGCATATTACCTAAATTGTAGGTGATATTTATCCATGTAGCACCTCCATCGGTTGTCATAAATATTTTTTTACCATCATTCTGATAACGGTTGTAGGTTACAAAAATATTATCGTCATCTCTTGGGTTAAATGCTATATCAGTAATGGTATAAGTTGGAAGTGGTGTTCTGTATATATTGGAAAAAGTTGCTCCTCCATCAATTGATTTCCTAATCGCAGAGCCTCTTGCTACCACAATTATATCTGAATTATTTTCCGCAATTGCTGCTTCGGAAATTGTACTATTAAAAGGGTCTCCTCTGTATTGCCAGTTTCCACCAAATTGGTCACTTACATAAATATCTTTTGCAAAATTAAATACTTGCATTTGGTCATTTGGATTGTATGCAAGAGGTGCTTCCCATGCTCCATTTCCAGATCCATTTTGTCCAGATGGTGAAACACTTTTTTGAGTCAGACCTCCATCTTCCGTTTGTCTTCTTGTTCCATATTGAACACTACCAATCATGTAGTCATCATTTAATGGATGGATTATAGCTTCCATTCCATCAGCTCCATAAAACTCAATCCAAGTGTCCTTGTGTTTGATACTTGTTCCATTATCTTGAGAACCACTCATTGTTCTGTAATGGTTGGATTGACTTGCTCCCAAGCTGTAATTTTCTCTTATTCCAAGTCCATCACTTAGCACTTTCCATGTGGTTCCATTGTTAGAACTTGTAGCAAAAAGCCCATCTGTTCCTACGTAATACTTTCCATTAACACATTTTGCTGGATGTAAATCTGCATGAATATATTTACCTCCATTGTTTAATCGTTGGTCGTAATTTCCTGGTCCATGATTTGAATTCCCTAAACTCCACCAAGTTACTTGGTTAGAAGTTCTTCCTCCATCACTTGATGTTACCACATCTACATATCCATAAACCATTTTAGATGTATCTAAATCATTTACAGCAAATCCTAAACAAGACTCAGGAGGGTTACTCATAAAAGTAAAGTTTATTCCTTTGTCTTTCGAAGTCCAAATTCCATTTGAAGAGGCAAAAAACAAACAATCAGCACAGTCATTACTCACTGACAAATACCCAGATGCGTTGTTGTTTCCAATGATTGTATTCGAACTTGAAAAAGTAAGTCCTTGATCTAAAGAGTATAAAACGACATTTTGGTTGGAACCCCAATAATAATCATCATAAATATAAACTATGTTATTATCAGTAGGATGAAAATCAATTTGCGTGATAACACCATTTGTAACTTTGGTCCAAGTCGAAAGATTATTGGTTGAACGATATAATCCATCGTTGGCAGCAACAAAAATTAAATTTGAGACTCTTGGATGATAAGCAATTTTGTTAATTCTAAAACTACTTCCCAATCCACCTTTGCCCAAGGTTGTTGGGTTAAAGTTCGTTACTTTCCATGTATTCCCTCCGTTTGTAGATCTATAGATTCCGTGTGAATAGTTATTTCCTCCGTTTTGAACTCCTATCAATATGGAATCTGCATTGGTTGGTGAAGCAGAAATTGTTCCTACACCACTTGCAAAAAGGGTGTCAGTATATCCACCAGTCCAAGAATTTCCACCGTTCGTAGTTTTCCAAAACCCTCCACTTCTTGAACCTGCATAAATAATTTGAGTATTAGCTCGATGAACATAAGTGGAAATAATTCTACCTAAACCAGAAGAATAATGACCTGTTAAACTATCTAAAGTATAAGGGCCTAAATCTTTCCACGTGCTGCTATGGATGCTTCTATTTGAGGATTGTTTTGAGTTTAAAAGAAATTCTTGATAAGCTTTTTTTACTAAAAAAGGATCTACATTGTCTCTTCGTCCGCTTGGTGCATATTTACTTTCGTTTTCGTTTCTCCATCTTTGATACCCCTTGTATCCAGAACCTTTTCCTTTATGATGAGTTTCAAAATAAGCATCTGCTGAATCGCACACTTCATAAAAATTATATGATGGATCATTCATCATTATTTTATAGGTTTTCTGGGATAAACCAAAAAATGAAAATGAAAGTGATGCAATTAATAAAAGGATTCCTTTTAGAGTATTCATAGTTGTTTATTTAATAAATTTATCGAAGTTGTAATGATCAACTTCCGAGAGTTCTTTGTTAGATAACGTTTTGAAAAAATCATAAGTTAGTTTCAATCCCTCTTGGCGTGACACTTTTGGCTCCCAACCCAAAATAGATTTAGCTTTTGTAATGTCTGGTCTTCTCTTTTTAGGATCATTCTCTGGCAATTCTTTATAAATTACTTTTTGAGAAGTGCCTGTCAAACTAATAATCTCTTCGGCAAAGTCACCAATTGTGATTTCATCAGGATTTCCGATATTAACAGGCTCAGCATAATCTGAATGCAATAACCTGCAAATTCCTTCTACCAAATCATCTACATAACAAAAAGAACGAGTTTGCGAACCGTCTCCAAAAACTGTCAAATCTTCTCCTCTTAGGGCTTGACCAATAAATGCAGGTAATACTCTACCATCATTCAGTCTCATACGAGGTCCATAAGTATTGAATATTCTTATAATTCTTGTTTCTACTCCATGAAATCTGTGATAAGCCATAGTAATAGCTTCTTGAAATCTTTTTGCTTCATCATAAACACCACGAGGACCAATTGGGTTTACATTCCCCCAGTACTCCTCCGTTTGAGGATGCACTTCTGGATCCCCATAAACCTCTGATGTACTTGCAATTAGCATTCGAGCATCTTTGGCTTTTGCCAACCCTAATAAATTGTGCGTTCCTAATGAACCAACTTTCAATGTCTGAATTGGAATCTTAAGATAATCGATAGGACTTGCAGGTGATGCAAAATGTAAAATGTAGTCTAAGTCTCCAGAAACATGAACATAATTTGAAATATCATGATTATGAAATTCAAAATTTTCTAATGGAAATAAGTGTTCAATATTCTTTAATCTTCCAGTAATCAAATTATCCATCGCTATTACATGATATCCATCTTTGATGAATCTATCACATAAATGCGAACCTAAAAATCCTGCTGCTCCTGTTATTAATACTCTCTTCATAGTTAATTATATGGTTTCTCTACCAATACTTTGATATCTGAATCCTAATTTTTTCATATCGCCTAATTCATACAAGTTTCTACCATCAAATATAGTTGGTTCTGATAAGGATTGCTTGATTTTTTCAAAATCAGGAGTTCTGAATACTTGCCATTCCGTTGCAATAATCAAGAAATCAGCGTTTTCAACTGCTTCATATTGATTGTTACAAAAAGATATTTTATCTCCGTATATGGCTTTTACATTATCCATAGCTTCAGGATCAAATGCTTGAATTGTGCATCCTTCTTTTAACAAAGCGTCTATAATATACAATGCTGGTGCTTCTCTAATGTCATCAGTATCTGGTTTAAAAGCTAATCCCCAAAGTGCAATGTTCTTTCCTTTTAGATCTCCACCATAATAGCTTTTGATTTTTTCAACTATAACAACCTTTTGCTTCTCATTGACTTCAATTACTGAGTTTATAATTTTGAAATCATATCCATTATCATTTCCCGATTTAATCAAAGCCTGAACATCTTTTGGAAAACAACTTCCACCGTATCCGATTCCTGGAAACAAGAATCTTTTTCCGATACGGGCATCAGAACCTATTCCTTTTCTTACCATATCAACATCCGCTCCAACAATTTCACAGAAATTTGCAATTTCATTCATGAAAGTAATCTTGGTTGCCAAAAATGAATTAGCAGCATATTTTGTCAACTCAGCTGATTTCTCATCCATAAAATAAATCGGATTTCCTTGACGAACAAATGGCTTGTACAATTCTTCTAAAATTTTTCGAGCCTTTGCCGATTCTGTTCCAATAACAACTCTATCTGGTTTTAAGAAATCGGTAACAGCAAATCCTTCTCTCAAAAACTCAGGATTAGATACTACATCAAAACCAACAGTTGTGTTTTTCGCAATTGCTGCTTTCACTTTCTCTGCTGTTCCAACAGGAACAGTGCTCTTATCAATAATTACTTTATAATCTTTGATTATTTTCCCTAAATGATCTGCAACTCCCAAAATGTAGGATAAATCGGCAGAACCATCTTCTCCTGGAGGAGTTGGCAAAGCCAAAAAGATTATCTCTGCTGATTCAACTGCTGATTCAACATCCGTGCTAAATTTTAGTCTTCCCTGTTTTTGGTTTCTTTCAAAAAGCACATCCAATTGAGGTTCATAAATGGGAACTTCCCCATTTCTCATTCTTTCTACTTTACTTTCGTCAATATCTACGCAAATAACATTGTTCCCTGTTTCAGCAAAACAAGTTCCTGTTACTAAACCTACATATCCAGTTCCTATAACTGCTATATTCTTCATATTCTTTTAAATAAAATTTTTAACTGTATTTGTTATATAATCTAATTGTTCTTTTTTTAATTCCGTATGCATTGGCAAGGAAATAACAGAAGAACATAAACTCATTGTCGATTCGAAATCTTCCTCTTTGTACCTTGAGCTTTGATAAGCTTTCTGCAAATGAACAGGCACAGGATAATAAATCATTGAGGACACCCCTTTTTCTTTTAAATATTCTTGCAATTTATTTCTATCTACTCCTTTTGTCTTGAGTGTATATTGATGAAATACGTGTGTAGAATTGCTATCTCTGTTAGGAGTTTCTAACCAAGTCACATCTTTAAATGCTTCATCGTAGTAAGCAGCTGCTTCATTTCTATTCTTGATATAGGTATTAAGCTTAGGTAATTTAACTCTTAGAATAGCCGCCTGAATGCTATCTAATCTTGAATTCACACCAATGCTATCATGATAATATCTCTTAGACTGACCATGATTAGCAATCATTCTAATTTTAGTTGCAAGCTCGTCATCCTGCGCAAAAATTGCTCCACCATCTCCGTAACATCCTAAATTCTTGGAAGGAAAAAATGATGTAGTTCCAATATCACCTATAGTTCCTGCTTTTTGGGTTGTACCATCACTAAATGTATATTCAGCACCAATTGCCTGTGCGGTATCTTCAATAACAAATAGACTGTGTTCTTTTGCAATTTTCATTATCGCTTCCATATCACAACATTGTCCATATAGATGAACAGGGACGATAGCTTTTGTGTTTGGTGTAATTGCTTTTTTTATTGCATCTGAATCCACACAAAAAGTATTCGGATCAACCTCTACCAAAACAGGAGTCAATTGTAATAATTCAATTACTTCAACAGTTGCAACGTACGTAAAACTTGCAGTAATAACTTCGTCTCCAGGCTTTAACCCTAAAGCCATCATGGCAACCTGCAAAGCATCAGTACCATTTGCACAAGGAATTACATGATTTACAGATAAATAATCCTCTAATTCTTTTTGAAAAGATTTAACTACAGGACCATTGATATATTGGGAAGACCTTACAACCTCAAGAATTGAGTTATCAATCTCAGATTTAATATTTTCATATTGGCCAAGCAAGTCGACCATCTGGATATTTTCCATATGCATTTTATAAGATGCAAATATACTCAATAAATTCAACTTCTGTGGCTGAAAAACACACTGAGTGAAACCAAACTAATTCGATAGTAATCTTAAAGAATTATTTCTTTAAAAGGATTGAAGAAATTAAGTAAATAATCAGCACAAAGGCTGCTATCAAAGCTCCTCCGTGAAGGACTACATCAAACCAATCCATGCCAGACATTCCGTTTGCACCTCCCTTTATCCAGTTTATCTTGCCAAAAATATGAGGCTCATTAATTGGTGAAAATCCTAAAAAAAGTAATACGGCTATTAATAATACTACGGTTTTATTATTTTTCATGATTTACTTCACAACAGGATAATTAGCACTCAACCATGAACTATATCCACCAAGCATATTGTACATTTTTGAGAACCCTTTGCCTTTCAGAGCATTCATAGCTTTAGCTGACCGACCACCTGCAGCACAATGAATTAGCAATGATTTTGATTTATCCAATTCAGAAACTTTCTGGATAAAATTCTCATCAAAAAAGTTAATATTTACCGCTCCTTCTAAATGACCCTGAGCAAATTCTTCTGGTGTTCTTACATCAAGAATAATTGTTTCATCAGAAATCAACTCCTTATATTCCTCAATAGAAACATCCTTTGCAATACTTACCTCAGTTTTTTGAGTCTCGTTTTGTTTATTTACATTAGATTGAACTTCAGCGGTTTTGGAAGCACAAGCTGTCATCACAAAAAAAGTTGCTATTACTAAAAAATTATTTTTCATTTTTCTGATTTTTATAGGACATGAACAAATTTGCCCAGATTATTTTTGATAATTCATAAAGGTAAGGTGCTAAAACTGTCATAGTTATTAGCATAATCATAATATATGTAAAAGTTGTAGGAGCGGGTAGAATTAAATAAGTAAGTAGAAAAACCCCAACAAACATAGCAACACCTATTCCATAAGACACATACATAGCACCTTGATAAAAACCAGGTTCTTTGGAATAAACCTCTTTACAATTGGGGCATTTTTCATGAATCTTCCCTGCGTTCTTTAGGTCGTAAGTTCTTGAAACAAAAAAATCACCCTCTTGACAAACAGGACACTTTCTTTTAAATATACTATAAAGCTTGGTTCCTTTCTTAAACATAGTACAAATATACTTAGATTATAAAGTTATTTCTATAACAAATGAATCTTAAAATTAGTTTTTTATTGCAATGGTCATCTCTCTTTTTCCTGGAGGTCCAGGGACAGATTTAACTTCAAATCCACAAGTCTTTAAATCTCTTTTGAATTGACCCATAGCGCAGTAGGTAACTAATATTCCATCAGTATTCAAAAACCCATATAATTTTTCAAAAATTGCAATATCCCACATCTCTATTTGAGCACGTGGACCAAAAGCATCATAATAAATAACATCAAATTTTTCTTTAGCTTCATATTCTTGAATTGAAGATTTTATTTTATTTAATTTAAAATGCTTCGAGATATTCTGGTATGAGTTCCAATCTACTTGATGAATATCATTAAAAATATCAGTTTGAATATTTTGAAGTTCTTGAACATAATTGAGTTTGCCAATTATATCAATATTCAAAGGAACTGTTTCTAATCCTGAATAGGCAACAGTAATTTGATTGTTTTCTGCATAAGATTGAGTAAGTATAGCATTCAATCCTGTTCCAAATCCAACTTCTAATACTGAGACTGTTGACTTATAAATTAACTTTATTCCATTTTCAATAAACACATGGCGTGCTTCTTGAATTGCTCCATGGGTTGAATGATAAGTTTCATCTAACTCTTCTATATACAAAGTATGGGAACCGTCTTTGGTGGATTGAATTTTCATTTAAAAGGATTTTTAATAATTTCTATTTCCAGCAACTATTCTAAACTCAGTTCTTCGGTTTAAAGCATGTTGATCCTCTAAACAATCGTTTTCCTCGCAATCGCAGGGTTCTAATGGTCTTGTTTCTCCATAGCCTTTACCAAAAATTCTATCTTTCAAAATTCCTTTTGAAACAACATAATCAATAACAGCTTTAGCTCTCTTATTTGAAAGCCGAAGGTTACTTTTTTCCGACCCAATACAGTCAGTATGAGAACCAATTTCTATAATAG
>JBMYYT010000102.1:0-8236 GCA_049609665.1 Flavobacteriales bacterium
GAATGTATTAGCAACAGGACATGCAAGTAATGCATTTGGCGCTATAACAAAAGCATCTGGTAATTATAGTACGTCTATGGGTGAGCAAACAATTGCATCAGGTGAATCAAGTGTTGCAATGGGGGCTTTAACAATTGCATCTGGTGATTTAAGTATTGCAATGGGATTTAACTCAAAAGCTTTGGGCGTTGGAAGTAACGCTTTCGGTTTATATACGAACGCAGCGGCCTCTTCGAGCACAACAATGGGTTATAGATTGCGAGCAAACGGATTCGCATCAACTGTTATAGGTATATATAATGATGCATTAATACCTCTGCAAATTGAGCCCAATAATTCAACCCCATTATTTATTATTGGAAATGGAAACAGCCACATAAACCGCAGCAATGCCTTAACCGTTTACAAAAACGGAGAAGTAGAAATTAACGATGCCTATACTTTACCAACTTCTGACGGAGATTCAAATCAAGTAATATCTACAGATGGAAATGGTAATTTAACTTGGTCAAAGAATTCTGGTGTTTTTGAACAATATCAAGATGATATTCGTTTTTACAATGGTTACGATTCTTTAAATTTCATAGTTGGAAGTCCGCAAATGAATGATGATGGAATTAGCAACCATGACAAAAGAATGTTTTTTAATAAAGAAAAAGGAGCCTTTAGAGTGGGTGAAACTTACAATGAAAATTGGGATAACGATAGTCTTGGTGACCATTCATTTGCTTCCGGATATGTCACAAAAGCAAAAGGTAGATATAGCACAGCAACAGGCGGTTTTACGGAAGCCAAAGGAGAATATAGTACTGCAACAGGAAACGCATCAGAATCATCAGGGTTTAGCAGTTTTGCCGCTGGACAACACTCTAATTCTTCTGGTTCTATTAGTATGGCCATGGGAAATGGAGTTGAAGCATCTGGTTTCAGTAGTGTTGCTATGGGAGAACATTCGAAATCATCAGGGCCTCATAGTTTTGCTATGGGCTATTATACAGAAGCTATAGGTTACGCAAGCGTAGCCTTGAATAATCGCACAAAAGCTTCCGCTAAGCATAGCACTACAACAGGATTTAAAACAATATCAAATGGTTATGCTTCAACAGTTATTGGGATGTATAATGACACCATTGTACCTGTGCAAAATACAGGCTCAAATTCTACCCCTCTTTTCATCGTTGGAAATGGGAATAGTAATTTTGATCGAAGCAATGCACTTACAGTATATGGAAGTGGGGAAGTAGAAATTAATGATGTGTATACTTTACCTTCCACCGATGGAGATTCAAATCAAGTAATGACTACAGATGGAAACGGAAAGATATCCTGGGAAAATGCACCAGCAAACGCAGTAGGAAACGATGTTTTTGAAAACAATAGTGGCGATATTCGTTTGGTTAGTGGACATGACACTGCGAATTATATTTTCGGTAGTCCCCAAATGAACCATGATGGAAATAACAATCACCGAAGTCGGATGTTTTTTAACAAAGAAAAAGGTGCATTTAGAGCAGGAGAAACGGCAGGCACAAGTTGGGATGAGGACAGTATTGGAAACAATTCTTTTGCTACAGGGTTCGGTACAAAAGCGATTGGAGAATACTCAACAGCAATGGGTCGGATAACCGAATCTACTGGGTTTAACTCTACTGCTTTGGGATACAAATCGAAAGCAATTGGCATATACTCCTCAGTAATTGGGGCATTTTCAGATGCCTATGGAGATTATTCGCTGGCAATGGGAAATTCTTCCGAAGCTTTTGGTGATAACTCTATAGCAATGGGAAGATCTTCAGAAGCCATGGGTGATAACTCAACAGCAATCGGGTATTTCAATTCAGCTAAAGGGAAATATTCAATTTCTATGGGAAGAAGCAACATCTCTAATGGATATTCATCTTTGGTAATAGGAATGTTCAATGATACCGTTGTACCTGTACAAACTGGTCACAGTAGCTCTACACCTCTCTTAATTATTGGAAACGGTTCTGGTTCTGGTTCAAGATCAAATGCCATGGTTGTGCAAAAAAACGGAAATGTAGGTATAGGGATTAATACCCCTGATGAAAAACTTCATGTTGATGGCAAACTAAAGTTTGGAAGCTTTGAGACAATAGAAGATGGTGGAACTTCAAGAATCGCTACAAACTGCGCCATTGTTCCAACGAACGATGATTTATACGACTTAGGATCATCAACCAAAAGATGGGATGATATCTATGCTACCAATGGGGTAATCCAAACTTCTGATACTACATTAAAGACAAACATTACTCCATTGAGCTATGGATTGAATGAACTAATGAAAATTGAAACAATTTCTTACCAATGGAAAGGAGACAAATTTGGTACAACTAAAATTGGATTTAATGCACAAAACCTTCAAACGATAATACCAGAGGTTGTGATAGATGAAGAAGAAGTAATTGATGAAGAAACGGGAGAAGCAACAATAATCAAAACAGACAAATTGGGAGTGCATTATTCAGATATGATTCCTGTATTGACAAAATCAATCCAAGAACAACAAGAAATAATAAAAAATCAAAAAGCTGAAAATCAAAAGCAAGTTGAGAAAAATGAGATTCAAGAAAATAAAATTAAAGCGCAATCTGAAGAATTGGAAAAGTTGAAAAAAGAAATGGTAGAAATGAAAAAACTACTTTTTGAATTGATGAAATCAACTCACAACATTGAAAAATAAGAATAACAAAAACAATCCCAATATTATGAAAACAACAATTAAACTACTATCCGTTATTTGGATATTGACTCTAAATAATTATTGTTTCTCTCAATCTCCTGAGGGAATAAATTACCAAGCCACCGTTAGAAACAATGTCGGTGCATTAATTACTAATCAACTGGTAGCAGTAGAATTTTCCATAAGAGAAGATTCAATCACTGGAAATGTGATTTATCGAGAAAATCATTCGGTTACAACAAACAATTTTGGAGGATTCAATACCATTATAGGAAAAGGAATTCCCTCTTTAGGAAATTTCAGTTTAATAAACTGGGGGTTACACTCTCATTTTCTTTCTGTAAAAGTAAATGGGAATGATTTGGGAACCACCCAACTTATGAGTGTGCCGTATGCGTTGTATGCAAAAACATCCGGGAGTTCTACTCCAGGACCTAAAGGAGATACGGGAGCAATTGGGCCACAGGGAATTGCAGGGCCAAAGGGAGATTCGGGAATTCAGGGACCACAAGGTATTCAGGGATTAATTGGAGCAAAGGGAGACTCAGGAGCAAGAGGTCCACGAGGAATTGATGGTAGTGCAGGTGTCAACGGAAAAACCATTCACAATGGCCCAACCAACCCATCCAGTTTTCTGGGGGATACAGGCGATTTCTATTTGAATACGTTCACTTACGAATTTTATGGACCCAAAACTGCTTTAGGTTGGGGAACTGCTGCAAATTTAAAAGGACCCAAGGGCGATTCTGGAGCTACAGGACCGCAAGGGGTTCAAGGAGTTATGGGGTTACAGGGTGTACAAGGAATAGCTGGCTCTGTTGGACCACAAGGTCCAAAAGGAGATAGCGGAGCAAGAGGACCTCGAGGATTAGCTGGTCCTAAAGGAGATTCAGGAGCAAGAGGTCCACAAGGAATTGCTGGTAGTACAGGTGTCAACGGAAAAACAATTTACAATGGTCCCACAAATCCATCCAGTTTTCTGGGGGATACAGGTGACTTCTATTTAAATACATTTACTTACGAATTTTATGGACCCAAAACTGCCTTAGGATGGGGAACTGCAACTAACTTAAAAGGACCCAAGGGCGATTCAGGAATGCAGGGTCCTCAGGGAATTGCAGGGCCAATTGGAACTCAAGGCCCAAAAGGAGATACTGGAACAACAGGACCACAAGGAATAGCGGGTACAGTTGGGCCACAAGGTCCAAAGGGAGACACAGGCTTGCAAGGAACTCAAGGTCCTCAAGGAATAGCAGGGCCAAAAGGAGATAGCGGAGCAAGAGGACCACAAGGAATTGCTGGTAGTGCAGGTGTCAACGGAAAAACCATCCACAACGGACTTGGAACACCTACCAGTATATTAGGAGACACAGGCGATTTTTATTTGAATACACTAAATTACGAACTTTATGGACCCAAAACTCCTTTCGGTTGGGGAAATCCTGTTGGTTTAAAAGGGCCTCAAGGCGATCCTGCATCAGACAACCAGAGTATAGATAGCGTCACTTTTAATAGCGATACTTTAACCGTTTACATTGAAAATGGAGGGTCAGCAAGTGTATTACTTACCTTCCAAACCTTGACAGAAATATTTGAAAGTAATGCTGGAAATATACGTTTATCTGGAGGTTATGATACTGCCAATTTCGTTTTTGGAAGTCCAACCATAAATTATGACTCAATTAAAGAACATGCAAATCGAATGTTCTTCCATAAAGACAAAGGAGCATTTAGAGCTGGAAGCACGTATTTCCCTGGTACATATTCTTTAAGTTGGGATACAGGAAATATTGGAGATTATTCCTTTGCCAGTGGTGTTGGAACGGAAGCAACGGGTTCGTATTCTTATGCAAGTGGTTACTTAACAGTTGCATCTGGATCAACTTCAACGGCTCAAGGATTTCAAACTAAAGCGAGTGGTCAATTTTCTAACGCTAATGGATACGGAACAAGAGCCGAAGGAAGAGCATCAACATCCATGGGAAATCTAACTAAGGCGAGTGGAGAAAACTCAGTAGCTATAGGAAGAAATACATTTGCAATAGGGAGAAACTCTATTTCAGCTGGAAGTAATACATCTGCAAGGGGTATTAACTCAGTAGCTATGGGAAATTTATCAAAATCTGTAGGTGTATATTCAGTGACAATAGGCCATAGAACTCAATCAAACGGCACATCGTCTTTAGTTGTGGGAGAATTCAATGACACATTAGTTGCAAGCACTTACCCAAGTGATTCATTAACTCCTTTTTTTATTGTAGGAAATGGTGATCTTGGAAATCGAAGTAATGCCTTCACAGTTTACAAAAGCGGAAAAGTAGAAATTAACGATGCATATACCCTACCAATTACTGACGGGAATAACAATCAAGTACTATCCACAGACGGAAATGGAAATGTTACTTGGGAAGATAATAATGGGAGTAATGGAGTTTTTGAACAAAACCAGAACGATATCCGTTATACAAATGGATATGATTCTTTAAACTTTGTTGTTGGAAGTCCAGAAATGGATTATGATGGAAACGTTGACCATTCCTCCCGATTGTTTCTTAATAAAGATAAAAGCGCATTTAGAGTAGGAACCAGTGACAATTCTAATTGGGATATAGACAGTTTGGGCGATAATTCATTTGCTACTGGATATAATTCTAAGGCATCTGGAGACAATTCCATTGCTATCGGAAATTACACCTCAGCAACAGGAGCATCCTCTTTAGCTATTGGAGCAGAAACAAAAGCAGTATCAAATTACTCAACAGCTTTAGGGTTTAAAACTGAAGCCATAGGAAAAAACGCAACATCAATGGGTGAAAATACAATTGCCTCTGGAGAAAACTCCACAGCATTAGGTTACTATAATAAATCCGCAGGAGAATACTCGGCTGTGTTAGGAAGAAACAACAAAGCAAACGGATATTCCTCAACAGTTGTTGGGCTTTACAATGATTCTTTGGTTGCACCGCAGTCTAATTATAATAGCTCTACCCCACTATTCATAGTAGGAAATGGCGAAAGTCCAGTTAAATTGAGTAATGCCCTTGTCGTTTACAAAAATGGAGAAGTTGAAATAAACGAAGCCTACACCCTACCAACTTCAGATGGAAACGCCAACCAAGTAATGACAACTGACGGAGCAGGGAATGTAACCTGGAAAAACCCATCAGCCGGTGGAGTAGGAAATGGAGTTTTTGAAAATAACAATGGAGATATACGTACTTCAGCAGGTCATGATACAGCTAATTTTGTTTTTGGAAGCCCACAAATGGATCACGATGGAGATACAAATCATGAGTCAAGGATGTTTTTCAATAAAGAAAAGGGAGCATTCAGGGCTGGTATTACAACGAATAAGCATGGAATTCAAACAAATAGTTGGGATAGAGATAGCATAGGAGATTATTCATTTGCGACAGGGTATAATTCTAAGGCCAAAGGGAATTCTTCGGTTGCTATGGGAACTAATACTGTTGCTTTAGGTGAGAACTCAGTCGCTATAGGTTATCAAACAGATGCAATTGGTTTTAATTCTACTGCTTTCGGATCTTATACTGATGCTATAGGGACTTATTCAACAGCAATGGGTTATTTTACTGATGCTGTAGGCTATTCTTCCACAGCATTAGGACAAGGGGCAAAAGCTAATGGATTTACATCTACCTCTATAGGCTTTAGTACCAAAGCAAAAGGCGACTACTCCATAGCTATGGGCTACGCTTCTGAAGCAAAAGGTGTCTCTTCCTCTTCTCTTGGAACAAATACAATATCCAATGGGTATTCTTCTACTGTTTTAGGAGTTTATAACGACACCATTGTTCCTGTTCAAACTAATATCACCAATTCTACCCCGTTATTTATTATTGGAAATGGAACTTGGGATACATTAAGTAATGCTTTAACCGTTTATAAAAGCGGAGAAGTAGAAATTAACGATGCTTATTCAATGCCAATCGCAGATGGAAACGCTAATCAAGTAATGACAACTGACGGTGCAGGAAATGTAACCTGGCAAAACGCACCAGCAGGAGGAGCAGGAAATGGTGTATTTCAAAATAATAATGGAACTATTCGCTCCGCTGGAGGGTATGACACTGCCAATTTTATAGTTGGTAGCCCACAAATGGATAGTGATGGAAATTCTGATCATGACTCACGTATGTTTTTTAATAAAGAAAAAGGAGCATTCAGAGTTGGAACCACAAACAACAACAATTGGGATGAAGATAGTCTGGGAGTAAATTCGATTGGGGTTGGGAAAAGAGCTAAAGCAACTGGTGTTAATTCAATAGCAATGGGTGCTAATTCATCTGCATCTGGTGGTGCTTCAATAGCTTTAGGAAATTATTCCTCAGCTAAAGGAAGTAGCTCGGTTTCCTTGGGATATAGTAATAATGCCACAGGTAATTACTCGTTCGCATCAGGGTATTTCTCCAATGCATCTGGAAGAAGTTCTACTGCGTTTGGAGACAACACTTCGGCAATGAGCACGTATTCCACAGCCTTTGGAAAATCAACAACGGCAAAGGGGCTTAACTCCACTGCGATGGGAACAAATTCCAGCGCAAATGGTTTTAACACAACTGCAATGGGATATTTTACTAATGCAAATGGAAAATATTCCACAACTTTAGGAGTATATAACGTTTCGAATGGATATGCTTCAACCGTTGTAGGAATGTTTAACGATACTGTCGTTTCTGTTCAAACTGGTTATTCTAACTCTACCCCACTTTTTACGGTTGGAAACGGTTCCAACTCAGCCAATAGGTCAAATGCCATGGTCGTACAGAAAAACGGAAATGTGGGAATTGGAACAAATTCTCCAGATGAGAAACTGCATATTATTGGAAAACTTAAATTAGGTAATTTCGAAACTTTGGAAGATGGAGGTAATTCCATAATTGCAACTAATTCAAATTTTATACCCACCGTTGATGCCTCACAATATTTGGGAAGTACAACCAACAGATGGCAGGGAATATGGGCTACAAGCGGAGTTATTCAAACATCAGATACTACATTAAAAACAAATATCGCCCCACTAAGCTATGGATTGGCCGATTTAATGAGAATAAAAACCATCAGTTACAACTGGAAAGACGATGAAAGACAAATAAAGAAAATTGGTTTCAATGCGCAAAACTTATTACAAGTAATCCCAGAAGTAGTTCAAACTCACAGTGAACAAACTAACGAAGAAACAGGTGAAGTAACATACGAAGAAAATGAAACGTTGGGTGTTTTTTACAGTGATATGATTCCTGTATTAACAAAGTCAATCCAAGAACAGCAAGCTATTATTGAGAAACAAGCTGCAGAAAATCAGGAGCTGAAAAAGGAAATGGAAGAAATGAAAAAACTGCTTCAATTGTTGCTTGATACCAATAAAGATAAATAGTAATAAACCTTAAATACAATTGTCATTCCTGCGAAGGCAGGAATGACGGTTAAATAAAACAAAAATAATGAAAACATTTCTTACACTAATTTTAATATCAACAACCTTATGCTTGTCTGCACAAAGCATAGAAA
>JBMYYT010000103.1:0-8105 GCA_049609665.1 Flavobacteriales bacterium
ATAAGTCTTGAACTTTTTTTGTTTCTTTTTTTGCTTCAAGGCAAAAAGAAGAAAATTGAAATATAATTAATTCCGCTCCTCTGGAGCTTTAATTCACTTTGTGTTTATGTCCATTAATAACATTGAGCCACTCTGTGGCTATTTATATTCAAGTATTAAAATTTGAATAAGAATTTCTTAAATTTGATTCATGAACCGTTCCGGCTCCGCTGGATTTGCAATCCTGTGGTTGAGAGGCCAACATTGAAAAGCGAAGAATTACAAATCCATCGCAACTATTAAAAGTAAATTTCATCTCCGACCTCTTCTCTATTTTGAGACAAATTAGAAATCAAATTGTGCGAGAGGAAGTGCCAGAAATCCTTGAAGCAAAAAAGACTAAAAAAGTACAGAAGTAATTCCTTTGATAAAGTTTAAAGTAACCAAAACAGAATCAGGGCTTGGGTTTCGTGGAGGAATTTTATTTCGTCAATTTTCCAAAAAAGAGAATAAGTCTTGAACTTTTTTTGTTTCTTTTTTTGCTTCAAGGCAAAAAGAAGAAAAGAATTAATGTTAAATTTGAGTAATGAACTTCAATCAAAGTAATTCCATTGCCAGAATCGCACACTTTTTACTTGCGATTATAATTGATATTGCAATTACTTTTCCAATTTTGTTCATGTCAGCTTATAACAATGCAAAAACTTATCATGGAAACGAAGGTCATAATAATGCTTTTGTTACCCTGCTGATTAGTGCTCCTATTTTATATTTAATATTTAGAATATGGAAACGAAAAAATAATGCTAATGCTTATTTTTCAAGTATGTTGGTTTTAATCATTCATATTGTTCTATTTATAGTTTTTACTATAGAAGAATATAATACAGTCTATTAATAATGAACCCATTCACCAAAATATCCCAAACCCACATCACTCACTTCCAAGAGCTAATAGGAAAAGAAAACTTTTTCTTCCATCCTGATCAACTGACTGAATTTGGTCATGACGAAACCGAAGATTTGGTTTTCCCTCCTGAAGTGGCACTTACACCAAGAAACACGGAGCAAGTAAGTCAACTAATGAACTATTGTTTTACAGAAAATATTCCAGTGACTCCGATAGGTTCACAAACGGGATTAAGTGGTGGAGCTTTATCTGTGCATGGTGGAGTTGGACTGAGCATGAAGAAAATGAATAAGGTTGTTGAATTAGATGAGAAAAACCTACAGATAATAGTTGAACCTGGATTAATCACAGAAGAACTTCAGAATGCAGCCATTGAAAAAGGATTATTCTACGCCCCAGATCCCTCAAGCAAGGGAAGTTGCAGTATAGGTGGAAATCTTGCCGAAAATGCAGGAGGACCAAGAGCGGTGAAGTATGGAGTTACCAAAGATTGGGTGTTAAACTTGGAAGTTGTTCTGCCAAATGGCGAAATTATTTGGACAGGAGCAAATACACTTAAAAACTCAACAGGATATAACCTAACACAACTGATGGTTGGAAGCGAAGGAACGCTCGGTGTGATTACTAAAGCAGTTCTCAAGCTTATTCCTTTTGTCCCAAATAACGTGTGTATGTTGGTTCCTTTTAACAATCCTACAAAAGCTTGTGAAGCAGTTTCTGCAATTTTTAGAGCAGGAATCACACCATCAGCCTTGGAGTTTATGGAAAAAGATGCGTTAGACTGGATAATGAAATTTGACGATTCCATTAACATCAAAATCGAAGAAAGTACTCAGGCTCATTTACTGATTGAGATTGACGGAACCAATATGGATCTAATCTTTGAAGAAGCTGAGAAAGTGAGTCAAGTACTCGAAAAATTTGAGTGCGGAGAAATCTTATTTGCTGACAATCAAGCTCAAAAAGATGAAATTTGGAGAATGAGAAGAAGAATTGGCGAAGCGGTTAAGTCTAATTCTATTTATAAAGAAGAAGATACGGTAGTGCCAAGATACGAGCTCCCTACTCTACTTCAAGGCGTTAAAGCTATTGGTGAAAAATACGGATTCAAATCAGTGTGTTATGGTCATGCTGGGGATGGAAACTTGCATATAAACATAATTAAAGGCAATTTAACGGACGAAGTCTGGGATAATGAATTACCAAAAGCAATTCGAGAAATTTTTGAATTAACGGTTTCTTTGGGCGGAACATTATCAGGTGAACATGGAATTGGTTACGTTCAAAAAAACTATATGGATATTGCTTTTAGTGAGGTAGAGTTAAATCTATTAAAAAGTATCAAGAATGTTTTTGACCCAACAGGTATTATGAATCCTGGGAAGTTGTTTGTTTGATATAAATCAATAACTACTCCTTGAAGGAAAATATAAAACCATTCGCACCTCTTTAGTAGATGTTCCAACAGTTTTAATTTCATATCTAATCAATCTATTCAAGTAATAATAATCATCTTGTATTCTGACAAAGTTATCGCCTGGAAAAGAATAATCGGTTCCCCAACCTATAGTTTGTGAACAACTACATCCTTCACAGCAAGTTTGCAAAGCAGTTACATTTTTTTCATCAATAACTAATTTTAAATCTTCGGCTATTGAATTAACATTAACAACTGTATCTTCTACATCATCTTTTTTACAAGCCGAAAATCCTACTAAAACTATAAGTACTATTATAATTCTCTTTATCATCATATTCATATTTTAAAAATATTATTTGGTTTCAAATCAATTTACTTCGAATAAAAAGTAACCAATTGTTTATTCATTTTGGTCACAACCTCTTTATAAGTTAAATCTTGCAAAGGTGAAGGATGAAATCTCACATAGTAAGGAAAAGGTCTTTTTAATTGCTCCAATTTGTTATTTCTCAAATACATACATCTCATCGAAGTATTTATACTTGTTCCTTTATATCTCTTCTTCTTTGTTATTCCTGATTTTTTAGGTTGTTCAGTTGCCACTGAAGTTTTTATGTCAGAAAGTATTCCAAAATCTACTACAAAGTAATTTGAATCTAAGTTTACATCTACTGGAGACATTCCTGTATCTGAAAATAAGGTAACTTTTGAATACTCTCCTTTAATTAACTTCTCAGACTGGTCACTAAAAAAGAAATAAACGTCACAAAATTTAAATTCTTTAAATGCTGCAACTATTTCCTTATTAATTTTTTTCTGTTTTTGTTTTACGGCCTTTGCTCGCTTCACCATTCCTTTCTCCTCCAATGCCTTAATTACATTACTCTTATTATACAGTCTGACTAATAACTTGCCAGATTTCATTTGTTTAATCTGAACATTAGCTATCTCCTTAGTTTGAATAATTGAATTGGATTGAGCAATTAACCCAAAAGAGAAAATAAAAGTAAGTGATAAGATTAGCTTTTTCATCTTTGTTAGTTTTGATAGATTAAAGTTATGTAATAATATAGACAAAATCTATTCCATAATTTACTAAATGCAAAAAACCCTCACATTAATTATGCAAGGGTTTTAAATTTAAATTAAAGGGAACACCTATTTTAATAATAAAGTAATCTTCTCACTTTAGCCACATATTTAGCCAATCTGATTACTTGTTTTGTGTAGCCAAACTCATTATCATACCATACGTACAACACCATGTTTTTCTTATCTTCAGAAACGATAGTTGCATGACTATCAAATACTGAGCAACATGTATTTCCAATAATATCGTTGGAAACCAACTCCTCCTCAATCGAGAATTTAATTTGGTTAACCAAATCACCGCTCATTGCGTATCCTTTAACCATTTCGTTTAATGAATCTACATCCATTTCTTTCTTAACAGTAAGGTTCATAATTGCCAAAGAACCATTTGGTGTTGGCACTCTCACTGCGTTTGCAGTTAACTTTCCTGATAAACTTGGAATAACCTTAGTTACAGCTTTTCCTGCTCCTGTAGAGGTAATTACCATGTTAATTGCTGCTGATCTTCCTCTTCTTGGTTTTTTGTGATAATTATCTAACAAGTTTTGATCGTTGGTATAAGCATGAACCGTTTCTATATGCCCTTTTTCAACTTCGTAATTGTCCTCAATTATTTTTAAAATAGGAGAAATTGCATTCGTTGTGCAAGATGCTGCAGAAAATATATCATGATCTTCAACTCCAAATTCTTTTTGATTAATTCCGTATACAATATTTGGAATCTCTTTTCCAGGGGCAGTTAAGATAACTTTGTTCACTCCTTTTGATTTCAAATGGTTTGACAAAGCTTCTTTATCCGTAAAAACTCCGGTATTGTCCAATACCAAAGCATCATTTATTCCATATTGAGTATAATCAATTTCTGATGGATGGTTTGCTTGAATAATGTTAATCAACTGACCGTTAATAATTAATGTCTTGTTTTCGTAATCTTCATAAATCGTTCCTGGGAAAGGCCCATGAACTGAATCCATTCTCAATAAGGAAGCTCTTTTCTTGATTTGATCTTCGGAATTGTTTCTTACAACAATTGCTCTTAATCTCAATTGCTGTCCTTTTCCAGCTTGTTTTATCAACTCACGAGCTGCTAACCTACCAATACGGCCAAAACCATAAAGAATAACGTCTTTCGGCTCCAATGTATTACTATCGTCTGATTTAAATCCACTTAATTTAGTAGTTAAAAAATCATTGATGCTTGAAAAGTCTCCTTTTTCTTTACTCCACTCAGAAGCTAATCTTCCAATATCAATTTTGGAAGGTGCTACATCAATATTATCCAATTCAAGTGCCAAGGCAGCTGAATCTTCAACATTTACTTGATTTCCAGTAACTTCACCTGTTGATTTGTGTAAACTAAGTATTTCAGAAACACTTTGGTCTACCAACGGATTTCTGAAAAGAACGAGTTCTATTGATTTGTCATACAGTAAATTCCCTATCGAAGAAATTAAACTAATTGCAGATTTTTCTTTATTTACGTAATCATTTAATTCTGATTCATAAATAGCTTTTGAAGCAGTTTGGCTCATCGTTTATTTATTTAAGATTTGGTTCTGCAAATTTACCTAAAATTAAATGGAAACAAATAAATTTTATAAACTTCCTTAAAAAAGAAAAGCACAGTCAAATGACCGTGCTTTCTATAATACTCGAATAAAGAATAGAATCCTATCCTAAATAAGTATTTAACAATTTACTTCTTGAAGTATGTCTCAATCTTCTGATTGCTTTTTCTTTAATTTGTCTTACTCTTTCTCTTGTAAGGTCAAATTTAGTTCCTATTTCTTCAAGAGTCAATCCATGTTTCATCCCAATTCCGAAGAATAAGATGATTACTTCTCTTTCTCTTTCTGATAATGTCGATAAAGATCTTTTGATTTCTCTTTGAAGCGATTCAATCATCAAATCTGTATCTGCCGTTGGCGAATCAGAGTTAATCAATACATCCAATAACGAGTTATCTTCTCCTTCTTGGAAAGGTGCATCCACAGACACGTGTCTTCCTCCTACTCTCAAAGTATCAGTAACTTTAGTACTGGTAACTTCCAATTCTTCAGCCAATTCGTGCTCACTTGGAGCTCTTTCGTATTGTTGCTCAAGTCTTGAGAATGTTTTGTTCAATTTGTTCAATGAACCCACTTGGTTCAATGGCAATCTTACAATTCTACTTTGCTCAGCTAATGCTTGCAAAATAGACTGACGAATCCACCATACAGCGTAAGAGATAAATTTAAAACCTCTTGTTTCATCAAATCTTTGTGCAGCTTTAATCAATCCTAAGTTCCCTTCATTAATCAAATCCGGCAAAGTAAGTCCTTGATTCTGATATTGTTTTGCTACCGAAATAACAAAACGTAAGTTTGATTTAATCAATTTTTCAAGGGCAATTTGATCACCTTCTTTAATTCTTTGAGCCAGCAACACTTCTTCTTCTGCTGTTATCAAAGTTTCCTTACTAATTTCTTGTAAGTATTTATCAAGAGATTGACTCTCTCTGTTGGTGATGGATTTGGTAATTTTTAGTTGTCTCATATATGGATTTATAGGTGTGTAAAAGTAACAAAATTACGACATTTATAGCCGATAGTCAACCCCTTTTACGTAAGCCCCCGTCAAAGGTTACGTTCAGAGGTGTTTTTCTTCAAAAAAAATGAAATTATTTTTTAGTCATTTGATTCTCAAAGTTTCTAAAACAAAAATAAAACGATTTTATTTGAAAAGTTGTTAAATTATTGTTGATTTTAACAAAATTTGGAAGAAAAAAGAGTGGATTTTACCTAAATATAGGTTCACAAAAAAAACAAATGTCATTCCTGCCTTTCGACTAATGCTCGAGATAAACTGCGGCAGGAATCTTATTCATAGTGATTACAATAAATAACAAAGGGTATGACTTTCGTATTAAGATTCCTTTCTTCAAAGGAATGACAAGAAAAATGTTCTACAAACTACTTGCCGAACCCTGAGTTCGACCGTTAGGGAGAGAATCGAAGAGTGACGATGGTAATATAATTGGAATTAATATATTGAACAGACTACTTCACATTCACCTTAAAAACCTGCTCCCCTTCCAAAAACCCTTCTAATTTATCTCCAATTTTAACTGGCCCCACTCCCACAGGAGTTCCTGTAAAAATAATGTCACCAATCTTTAATGTCATAAATTGAGAAATGTAAGCAATGATTTTATCTACTGTAAAAATCATATCACCAGAATTACCAATTTGGACTTGCACTCCATTTATATCCAAATGAAAAGAAATATCATCCATTCCCTTAAATTCATTCTTATTAAAAAATTTCTTTCCAATTACTGCGGAATTATCAAACGCTTTGGCTTTTTCCCAAGGCAAACCTTTAGCCTTACAATCTCGCTGTAAGTCTCTGGCAGTAAAATCAATACCCAATCCTATTTGCTCGTAATAAGTGTGAGCAAAACGCTCTTCGATGTGTTTTCCAAGCTTATTGATTTTGACCAATAACTCAACCTCATAATGAACATCATTCGTAAACTCAGGAATGTAAAAAGGTGTGGACGCAATGTGTTTTGCCGAATCAGGTTTTAAGAAAAATATAGGCTCGGTTGGAGCTTCATTTCCCAGCTCTTTGGCATGCTCGCTGTAATTTCTTCCTATGCAGATTATTTTCATGTTTTTTTAGTAATTAGTGAATAGGCAAAAGTGATTAGTTTTTTGATTTTTTAAAAAACTCTTGTTTTTTCAATTCAGACAAGTTAGGCTTTTCATATCTATCTCTCCCATTTGGTAATTCATAAATAACAACTTTATCTATTCCGTATTCTAAATGGAAATATCTTCCTGTATCCCCTTTTGTTATCATTGTATTGTAATAATAATCGTCTGAGCAACTAATCCTAACTTTGTTTTGATTTATCAAGTTTTCAACCTCACTAACTTCAAAAATCTTATCAAGTCCATCTGTAAAGGAATATGCTAATAAAGATTTAGAATTTAGACGATTAACTTGTCCACTTATCTCAAATTCATAAGTGTAATTTTGCTCATAATGATAAGGAATACCCAAAGTTTTCAAACGTTTTTTTGTAAATCTACATATATCAGTTTTTGAGGATAATGTTAATTTATTGCCTTTGAATTTAACAACAAAAGTATCATCTAATGATAACTCCTCAATAATATAGGATTTTGATGATTTACCATTGACTAAATTTAAATTACGTTCAATTGTATTGTCGTGTCCATAAAAAATGGAGGATTGCAAGAGAATGGTTTTGGCACCATCATATAAATATATCATCACAAACCTATTGTCAGAAAGACATTTACAAACCTCCATTCCTGAGTTTATACAATTAAGATAATCTTCATTAATCCAAAAGTCCAATGAGTCTGGGTAATTGGATATGGATTCTTTTTTGGAACTTAAGGAATCAACAAATAGAAAGTCATCTACTTTCAGATCATCTACCATTGAAGGCTTTGGAATTTCTGCAGTTTCGCAAGAATATAAAGTTGTAATTAATGAAATAAAAAAGAAACACTTAACCATAAATACTATTAAAATTCTTGTTTAATGTCATAATCCAATTTACTTGGATTTTGTCTTGAGTCAAAAAAAGTAAGTATTGTAATATCAGTCTTAGAAAATTTATATATTAATAAGGTCTGTTTAGAAACAACACATTTTCTAACATCATTTCCTAAATCAGATTTTGGATAA
>JBMYYT010000104.1:0-8100 GCA_049609665.1 Flavobacteriales bacterium
CCAGTTTGTAGTTAATAAAGATGGGACGATTCACAATCCAGAAGTATTGCGGGGAATAGGTTATGGATGTGATAAGGAGGCAGTTAGGTTAGTCAACAAAATGCCAAATTGGGTGCCTGGAGAACAAAGAGAAGTTAAGGTAAACATGAAAATGATTTTACCAATAAGGTTCTCCTTGGAGTAAAACCCTACCTTCTATACAACCAAATAGCAGGATTCTGTTTTTTCTGGGTAGTTCCAGAAAACTTCCAGATTTCGAAGTGAGCTTCGGAAATAGCGCCTGAAGAATTAGGCAAAAGTGTTCCTATTTTGTCCTTCGTTTTTAGTTTTTGATTGAGCTTTACATTCACAGTTTTTAGATTAGAATAAACTGTACGGTAGGCTCCATGACTTACAATTACAGCCTGTCCGCTCCCTGCTATTGGAAATATTGCTGTAACAGTTCCATTGAAAACCACCCTAACATTTGCACCTTTGGTGGTACTTATGTCAATCCCATTATTTTCGATAAAGGCAGAAGAAACTTGACTATGTCGTTGTTTCCCAAATCGTTTTGTGATTGTTCCTTTCACAACCGGCCAAGGGAGTTTTCCCTTATTCTTTTCAAAAACTGAAGAAGCTAATTTAGCTTCTGGACTTAGTTTGAAACCTTTGTTCTTCTTGTTTTTAGCAAATTGTTTTTCAATCTCTTTTCTAATGGCTTCCCTTACCCTGTCCTGCTCTTCTCTTTGCTTAGCAAGTTTTGATTCTAAAGATTGTTTGTTGGCTTGAATTTTATTTAACACCAATTGCTGTTGAGCTTTTACTTCAAGAAACTGCTTTTTTTCTTGGTCAAAACTTGCAATGAGTTCACGTTTTGATTCAATATTTGAGGCTAATTCCAAGTTCTTTTTAGTTAAGTCATTTTGGAGTTTATCAATTTCAACTGCTTTTTTCTTCCTGTTTTCCGAATAATGTTCCATGTACTTCATCCTTCTATAAGCTTGGCTATAGCTCTTTGACGAAAACATATAAATCACATTATTTTCCTTCTTTCGATTTTTATAGGCGTACCGAATCATTTCTTTAAACTCCGCTTTCAACCTTTCAAGGTCTTTATTGAGCTGATCCAGTTGTTCTTTATTCTTTTTTATCTGAGAAGATGTTTCCTTAATTTGATTATTCATGTTAAGTAATAATTCTTCCTTAACCGCAATCTGGTTATTGATAATTCTCAGCTCACCAATTGTATTTTGCTGAGATTTTTTCGAGGCATTTAATAACTCTTGAGTTTCAGCAAGTTGCTTTTTGAGTCTTTTTTCTTGAGCTTTTAACCGTTGAGTTTTTGATTGAGAATAAGTTGCTGTGTCCAATCCTACCAAGATTAACATCAAAAACCCATATTTAACAAACCAACTATTCATAAGGCGTATAATGATCAGGAATAGAAAATGAGTATTCCAAATCTGTATTAATTTTTACTCGCTGATAATTTAGAATAAGAGATATGGAATCTTTTGGAGTAATTATTTCTGCTCGAGTTCTGTTTGGAAAATTTTGTCCGCTCACTTTGTTGTAATCTGCTTGAAAAACTTCAATCTTGGTATTGGAAGAATCATTTTCCATAACGGTTTTTCCCGTTTTGTATAACTCATTCACCCAATATTTAATAAACCATTCCGAGGACGGATTTCTCGTTTCCTTTCTTGCTTTTATTTGTGATGGATTGAGAGAACTAATGAAAATATCGTTTTCTTCTTCGATAAAGTAGTTATTCTTGTTTGAGTCCAATGTTATAGGATTTCCAACCAATAAATTTTGAATCTGAGCAAAAGAGATATCTGTATTCAGTAATTTACTTACGTAAGAATAATCTCCTACGAAGTACTTTTGATCTTTTTTATTTAAAAATTTTAAAGAATCTGGGGTGATATATGCCACCAAAACAGGAATTGCTGCAAACGAAATAGTAGCGTGAATGGATGAATCTTTTTTCATTTTAATAAACGTTCCAAAACTCAAGTTTTTCCTTTCACGACTTTTAAATTTTGTTTTAATTTTTGCTTTGAGGTCAATGAATTCAAAGTTATTTCCCAATACATTTTTTACTATTGTATCGGCCTGATTCCTTGAAAAATGGTAAATTCTATCTTCTTCAATTTCAATCAAAGGCTTTTTTGCTTTACATTGAATTAAAGTCAGGGAACTAACAAATAAAAAAACAATATAGAGTGTTTTGTAATTCATCACTTTATTCCATTTATTTTATCGTCCAATTTATCCGAAAACTCCCCGGTTTTTTTGGCTTTGTTCCAGTACTCAAGGGCTTTGTCTTTTTTATTCAATTTATTCATCACATCTCCGTAATGTTCCAATACCGTGCCACTTTTATCCCCTCCATTATTCAATGATTTTTTTAACCATGATTCCGCCTCTTCATATTTTCCTTGTTGAAATAAAATCCATCCGTAAGTATCATTAAATGATGGATTATTAGGATAAACATCATTTGCTTTTTTAGATAACGAAGCGGCTTTTTCCAATTTGTCGTTTCTTAATGAAAGGTAATAGCTGTAGTTGTTCAACATATATGGTTCCAATCCATTAATCTCCATTGCTTTTTCAAAAGACTCGTCAGATTTTTTAAAATCTCCAAGCAAATGATAAGTGTCTCCGAGTTTTGAATAAAAATCAAAAGACATTTTCTCGTTGTCAATTACCATACTGTTTCCAGATCTAAAAGAGGTTACTGCTTTTTTGTACAGTTTTTGTTCTTTTAGTCCCATCCCTTTGTAAAGATAAAAAACTGGTAATGTTGGATACGATTCAACAGCTTGATTTGCATAATCAACTAATTTTCCATACTCTTTTAAATTATATGAATTATCCAACAATTGCATAAAAATGGGATACGAATTGTCCGAAAACTCTAATGCCTTTTCATAATTCTCGTTTGCGGATTTTAAATCTCCTGTATTGGTGTAATAATCACCGCCAATAACATAAGATTTAACATCATTAGGATGCACTCTTTTCATTATATCTACTAACCTCAACGCTTCTTTTCTTGATTGTTCATCTTTAGAAACTCGTTTGTTATAATCCATCATTATGGATAGTTTAGTATCCGTTCGAATAGTTGGGTCTTCAAACACATAAAGCAGTCTCTTAAACACTTTTTCTTCCTGTCCAGATTTTTGGTAATGTTGCGCCAGAGCCAAATTTCCCATTCCGTTTTCTGGATCTTGTTTTAATAGCTCTGCTATCACATCCAGAGCAGGTTTAACCTCTCCCGCATCCATCAAGAACAAATATTTTTGATAGGTCATTTGTGGGTTCTGACCTACTACAGATTCAATTTTCCCTATAGTCTCAGCTGCTTCTTTGTACTTCTCGTTTGTTTGATATAATTCTGTCAACTCATATAAAACAGGAATGTTTTTAGAATCAACTTTAAGTAAATTCTCAAAAGCCTTTATTGCCTTTTCATCTTGTCCTGTTCTATTTAAGACCTGAGCTTTTTGCAACAGATAATATTTGTTTTTTGGTTTTAATTCCAGTGCCTTTTCAGCATTATCGAAAGCAAGTTGAGCTTTTCTCTTTTTAGCGTATAATCTTGATAGTTCGTAATAAGCAGCTGCTTTTTTTGGGTTAAGAGCTTTGCACTTTTCATACAGTTCAATAGCTTTTTCATAATCTTCTGTCATAGCCATAGTGGTGGCTTCGATATACAGATTTTTATATACTCGCTCCGATGAATCAGAAGATTTTCTTTTTTTTGAAACTCCAGGCTGTTGAGTTTTGCATGAAAACAAAACAAATAAAGCTACTGTTATAATCGTAAATTTACGCATATTATCCTTTGTACTCAGTGTAATCGCCAATACTCAAATCCTGAGCATTTCCTTCAAACGAAACTTTATTTCCAATCATTGAATTTGTAATGATTCCTTTGTTAATAGTTGTTTCATTTTGGATTATCGTGTTATCAATAACAGAGTTTTCTATCGTTGTATTGTTCCCTATGGAAACATGGGGCCCAATTACTGAGTTTTTTATCACAACATTATCTCCGATAAAACATGGTTCAACGATGATTGAATTGTCGTTTTTGAAACTTCCTTCAATATGTTTTTACCTTCAAAAGCTAACACTCGTTGGTTGGTTTCCACAGTTACATTTTTATTTCCACAATCCATCCAAGCAGATACTTGTCCTGTTTTGAATTTTGCTCCCTTCTGCTTCATATTCTCCAGTGCATTGGTAATTTGATATTCTCCTTTTTCACGAACATCATTATCAATCAAATACTGCAATTCGTTTTTAAGATTCGCACCATCTTTAAAATAATAAATCCCAATGATTGCCAAGTCCGAAACATATTCAGTTGGTTTCTCCACAAAGTCAGTAATAGTTCCTTCACCATCTAATTTTACAACTCCAAATGCACTTGGATCATCAATTTGATTTACCCAAATAATTCCGTCATTCTCCGTATCTAATTTAAAATCAGCTCTAAACAGAGTGTCTGCAAAAGCAACAACAACATTGCCCTCCAAAGAATCTCCAGCGCACAGAATAGCATGGGCAGTTCCCAGAGCTTCTTCCTGGTGATAAATACTTCCTTTGGCTCCTAAGCTTTCAGCAATTCCTTTCAGCTGATTTTCTGTTTCTGTTCCAAAATCACCAATTATAAAAGCAATTTCATCTACTTTTTCTTCGCTTACTTTAGCAATATCTTCAACCAATCGTTGAACAATTGGCTTACCTGCAACTGGCATTAATGGTTTAGGAATTGTAAGAGTGTGAGGTCTTAATCGAGATCCTCTTCCTGCCATTGGGACAATAATTTTCATGTAAATTTCTTGTTTAAATTCTTTGTAACGAAGATAATAATTTCAGGGCTTTATTTTGTTATGGTTTCACTAATAAAACGCCAAAAACCTCGTTATAATCAAATATTTTTCACTAATGTGGAAGATATTAGTAATTTTGACCCTTAACAAAAAAAGCCCCTATGACTCAGAATGAGAATAACAATGCAGAAGATTTGATTCAATTTATTTGGAACAAACGTAAACTTCTGATTATCATTACAATAATTGGAGCCATTGCCTCAATTGTTTACTCGTTAGTTATCCAAGAGAAATACAAATCAACTGTTACGGTTTTTCCGGCAAAATCAACAACTGTTGCATTTACAGATGAAGTCCATCCAGAGCAGAGTGCCTCAACTTTTGGTGAAGAAGAAGAAGCTGAACAAATGATTCAAGTACTACAATCCGGAGATATCAGAAATGCTATCATTAGTAAATATAACTTGATGGAGCATTATGAAATTGATACTTCGAGCAAAATCAAGTACACAGCTTTGAATAAAACCTACGAGGAAAATGTTTCTTTTTCAAGAACAAAATACGGTTCAGTATTGATTGATGTAATGGACAAAAACCCTCAAATGGCAGCTGACATGGCGAATGACATTGCCAATTTATTTGACAAGGCAAAAAACAGAATGATCAACGAAAGATCAAAAGAAGCATTGGATGTTGCTGAAAGTGAAAGAAATAAATTAAAAGATGATATCCAATCTATAGTTGATACTCTTGCAGCATTGAATAATTTGGGTGTGGTAGATAAAGAAACAAGACCAACTTTGATAACTGCCCTTGCCAATGCAAAAGACGGTAGCACCAAAAAATTGATTGAAGCAAAAATAAAAGCAACAGACAAATACGGAAGTATCTATTCAAATTACGAGAATAAATTGGAGTGGATGAACATCAGATTATCCACGAAAGATGCAGTTTATGAACAGCTTAAATCTGATGCTAATTCTGCTTTTGCACATAAATTTACGGTTGAATCTGCCTCTGCTTCTGAGAAAAAAGCTTATCCTATTCGATGGTTGATAGTTGTAGTTTCAACAATTTCTACCTTCTTATTTGCCATAGTCCTTTTATTGGTCTTCGAGAAAATTAAAGATTTAAAAAGGAAAGAATCGTAAAATGCTAAAATCAGCATTCCGATATAATGTATTACTTGTTTTATTTTCAATAGCTTTTATTGGAGTTAATGGGTGGTTTTTGTTTCAAGGGAAATTCTACATTTCTGTTATTCCTTTAGCCATTGCTGTTGTATATTTTAGCTTTTACAAAACAAAAGAGCTTCTCTTTTTTGTAATTCTTTGCACTCCATTTTCTTTAAATCTCGAAGAATTAGCACTCGGAAACGTGGGGTTTTATCTCCCAACAGAGCCCATTCTATTTGGACTCACTATAATTTTGGTGTTGAGAGGAATACTCAGAGGAACTTACAATCCTAAAATTTTTAATCATCCAATTACCATCGCCTTGATAGCTTATTTATCTTGGATGTTAATTACAGTTTTTACCAGCTCTGATCCTATTGTTTCATTAAAATTTATGATCGCAAAATTGTGGTTTGTTGTTCCGCTTTACTTTTTTCTTATTACAATTTTCAAAAGAAAAGAAGCTATGTTTACAGTGGTATGGTTGTATCTTATTTCGTTAGCTGTGGTTGTTTTCATAACTCTTGTCAGGCACTACGGATGGGGTTTTGACCAAAAAGCTGCTCACTGGATTATGTCTCCATTTTATAAAGATCATACTTCGTATGGAGCTATTGTGGCATTTTATATTCCACTTACAATCGGATTACTATTTAGAAAGAAAAACACTCCTTTAATTCAGTATATTTTGATCCTGTTCTTAGTTATTTTAACGATTGGATTAATCTATTCCTACACTCGTGCAGCCTGGCTAAGTTTAGTTGCAGCTTTGGGAGTTTGGGCATTATTCAAACTAAAAATAAATATAAAATATGTTGTCCTTCTTGGAATTTTTGCTGGATTTGTTGGATTCCAATATTACACTGATATTTCTATTGCATTGAGCAAAAACAAAACAGATTCCTCCGAAAACCTATCCAAGCACATTGAATCTATGTCGAATATTTCGACTGATGCATCTAACTTAGAAAGGATAAATAGATGGAATTCTGCAATTAGAATGTTTGAAGAAAGACCTATTTTTGGCTGGGGACCTGGGACTTATGCTTTTGAATATGCTCCTTTTCAGCACTCCAGCGAAATCACTGTAATAAGCACCAACTCTGGAAATAGAGGGAATGCTCACAGTGAATATTTGGGAACTCTTTCTGAGATGGGAGCGCTTGGGTTACTCTCTTTTTTGGCTTTGCTCTTTTTTATTTTCTATCGAGCATCAATACTTTTTATAAAACTGGAAGACAAGGAATTAAAAACACTATTGCTTTCAGTGATTTTAGCGTTAGTCTCTTACTTCATACACGGAGTGTTAAATAATTACCTGGATACAGATAAAGCATCAATCCCTGTTTGGACTTGTGTGGCTATGATTGTTGCCATTGATATTTATCATTCTGGAAAGGAAGTGACTAAAGTGAGCTAAAGTTTTCTTCTTTAAAATTCAATTAAATTTTAGTGCCCCACTTATCCTTGTCGTATCTCCTTTTTGAACACCTGATAATTTTATAGACTTATTATCCAATAAACGATTTCTAATCCCAAATTGATCTAATAAGTTTGTATCTATTTCTGAAAAATCGGCAATAAAACTAATTGCGGTTGGAAATTTTGACCATTGAGCTTGTAAATTTGAACTTGTAAAAAGTGATAATCCATTGCCATAGGCAGCATGGACTTTTGAAAAAGGATAAGGAGTAAATACATACATTCCATCTATCTTTTTTATACAACTATCATCAACTAAATAATGAAAAAGGTTATTATTCTGGTAAGGAATATTTAATTCAAATTGTGGATGTACGGATTGAGTTATCTTAAATTTTTCGACTTTATTAAAATCATCATCATATTCATATTGAACTGAAGTGTCTGATTTAATTTCAGTTCCATACAGGTTAAATTCAAAAGTATTATTGGAATATTTTATCATAGAATCCAAACTAAAATTCGTTAGTTTTTTAAACTTTTCTCTGTCTATAATTGCTGGAGATTTGAATTCTTTAAAAAACAACTCTCTTATTGTTTTATAAAAACACGATTCAATTTTACTAATATTCTGGTTCTCACAATTTTTAAATGCTGGATGTTTCTGT
>JBMYYT010000105.1:0-8082 GCA_049609665.1 Flavobacteriales bacterium
TTAGGACCAGTAATCCCAGCATTAATAGCAAACTCTTGGTCAATTACACCAACATCTTGTGTTCTATCATGGAAAATTCTGTTGTGTTCAATTAAAGATAAAGAGTCTTCAATTGCTTTTTCAATATCTGATTTAGCTTTGCTTTTATTAGATGGGCTGTATCTATTTTGTTGAAATGAAATAATAAGGTTAACAATTTCAGTCTCTTGCTTAGTCTGATTTTGTCCCAAAAAGTATTGAGAAACCATCAAGAAAGCGAATAATAAAACTATTTTGGATAGATTTAACTTCATAGGCATTAAGATAATAATTTCTTTATTATCCTTGCCATTAATCTTGTGGGATGTTACTTATTTTACATGAAATGATGAGTTATGACGATAAACCCATTTCAGTCAAAAGCTTTTTAGTGGAAGATTGCCAATTAAAATTACTTTGAACATAACGTTGTCCGTTTTCTCCAATCTCATTTTTCTTGAAGTCATTTTCCAATAGTTCGATAATTAATTGAGCATACTCTTCTCTACTATTCCCAATTAATATTTCTTTGTCTGGAGTAGCTTTTAATGCGTTATTAGCGAGTTTAGAGGTGACACAAGGCATTTTCATTGCCATAGCTTCAAGTAGTTTGTTTTGCAAACCAGTACCAATTTGCATGGGTGCAATAAATATTTGAGCTTGATTATAAGCATCACGAATATCGTCCATCCATCCTGATACAGTAACAGTATCAGAATTTAAGTTTAATACTTCTTTGGTAGGACTTGTTCCAGAAATTAAAAGTTTAGTGTTTGGATATTTTTTTTGAACCAACGGTAGAATATTGTTTACAATGTAAATTGCACTTTTTACATTAGGTTCATACTGCATATTTCCGTTGAATAGTAATTCATGGTTTTTTTCTGAGTTATCATTTGGGTTAAAAAACTCCGTATCAATTCCATTAGGGATAATTGCAATATTCTCTCGCTCCGTTTGATAGATTAATTCTTGATCTTGAAGAGAGATAATAGTATGATTATCAAAGTATTCATACATTATATTTTCATAGGTTTTCAATCTCTCGGCTTCAATTCTTAAAAGTCTTTTTAAATAAAAAGGAGAACTCGAAATTCTTCTCTGAATTCCTTTGGAGAGTACATCCATATAATCAATCGTTTTACGAATATCAAATTCATCTTTAACATACTCCGAACACCTAATCAGCTGACAATAAATGTGATCAGGATTTATTTCTCGAGTTATTTTTTTTATTTTTTTATGAATGGACTTGTTGTAAAACAAAGCAACCTGAAAAGGTCTATTATTGAATAATGCACCGACTAAACTTATGATTGATTCTATTTTATTGAGTTTATAAACCTTAACCGAAGCACAATATTTCTCAAGTTGACTTAAATCACCATCACTTATTTTTTTGTCGGATAAAGAAATTAAATGAATTTCGCAGGTGAATGAAAGTGCCTTTATTTGATGAAAAGCTCTTAACTTATCCCCTTTGTCCAAGGGATAGGGAAATCGAGAAGTTATGACCAATAGTTTTTTCATTATAACCTATAAACTTGACAGAAATGGGACTAAAACTTTTTCCATATTGGTTATGTCGTAATGACTCAACGCAAGTTTTTTTGCTTCTTCTCCAATTTGCTTTATCATCGTTGGATTTGAAGTTAATTTGGTGATTTGATAAACAAATTCATCGGCTGTATTGGCAATAAGTACGTTTTTACCTTCAGTATATTCAATGCCTTCTAATCCCACGGAGGTGGAGATAATACATTTGCCTAAAGCCATGGCTTCAATAATTTTTACACGTATTCCGCTGCCCGAGTGAAGTGGAACAATCATAACGTCATGTTCAAGCATATATTCTTTTGCATCAGGAACAAAACCTTCACAAACTATCGTAAAGTCAGGAATATTCAATAAAGGTTTTGGCATTGATTTTCCTGCGATAAACAATTGTTTTGGTTGAGGAATTTTGTTCCAAACTGAATCGATAAACCATTCTATACCTTCTACATTAGGTAACCAATCCATCGCTCCAAGATGAAAAAAGCTAACTTCATTTATTGATTCTTTGTGCTTAGGAATATATTTTTTATTGTCTAAATAGAAAGGAACTGTAATTAGGTTTTTTGAATTAGTTTCTATTTCAATGGTCTGTTTGTCTTTATCGGTAGCACAGATAATAGCATCCATTGAATTCCATATTTGTTCCTCCTCTTTTTTTAGTTGCTTGGCTAATTTTGAGAAATAGGTTCGTTTTAAAAATGAGGATTTGCAAGATAATCTTTCCCAAATTTCATATTCCACATTAGCCGAATTCAATACTATTTTTGCTTTCGAAAGTTTTTTGATTAATGGATAGTATTGGGCAACAAAAATATTTTCGAACTGAACAAAATCGTATTCATTTTCAGAAAGTAACTCCGTTAATTTACGGCTCACAGCCTTTTGATTAAAGCGAGTCATGTTATATGACTTATTGTTAAAAATAGCTTTGATTGCTCCAAGCCAAGTTGGTTTGGTATCAATAAAAACGCAATCAAAAGGTGTTTCTTTTGGTAATGAGTTTTGAATAGCTTTTTTGTCAAGAGGGTGTTTGTGAGTTTCTGTCGCGAAAATACTCAACTTAAATTTTGAATGATTGGCATAGAATTTACTCATTTTTGCAATTCCCAGACTTCCACCATCCACTTCTGGAAAGGGAGGTTTGTTTGTTATTTGCAAAATTTTGTAGGGCATCAAATTCAAAATTTTATTCAATCAAATATAAGTAAACTGACTTGTTTAATTTTTGTATTAGGGATTTAATAACAAGAGATTATTTATTTTTATTTAGGTCATTCATAGTTCTGTTTAGTCCAATGGTTGAGAATGATTTGATATATCTAATTGCTAATTCAATATATTCTTCCAAATTTTCTTCTTCCTCTTTGGACCATTTCCCCAACACATAATCAATTTGTTTTCCTTTCGAAAACTCATCGCCTATTCCAAATCTTAAACGTGAGTATTTACTGGTTTTTAGAATTTCTTGAATGTTTTTTAGTCCATTATGACCTCCATCACTACCTTTTCCTTTTAGCCTTAGCTTGCCATAAGGGAGAGCTAAATCATCTGTTATTATCATAGTATTGGAAAGAGAAATTTTCTCTTCCTGCATCCAGTAATTCACAGCTTTTCCACTTAAATTCATATAAGTAGATGGCTTAAGAAGAACAAGTGTTCTTCCTTTAAATTTTAGTTTTGCAACATCCCCATATCGTTCTGTCTCAAAACAAGAACTGGACGACTCAATAAGAGCGTCCAGTACTTTAAATCCTATGTTATGTCGGGTATTTTCGTATTGTTCTCCAATATTTCCTAACCCTACAATTAGGTATTTCATTTTACTTTAATTATTTATTCAGCTGCTGCTTCTGCAGCACCTTCTCCTTCAGCTGCACCTTCTTCATCTTCTACTTCCTCTTCAATATCTTCAACAACGTTTCTAGCTGTTTTCACTGATACTGCAACATCTCTCATATCTCCAATTATTGTGACATTAGGAATTTCAATTTCTCCTAATCTTATTGCGTGTCCAATTCTCAATGGAGAAATATCTAACTCAATAAATTCTGGAAGATCCTTAGCTAAAGCTTTAACTTTTAACTTTCTGTAGTTTTGTCTTAATTTACCACCGTTCAATACACCTGGCGACTGACCAGTTAATTTAACAGGAATTGCTATTGTTACCAATTTATCTTCAACTACAGCTAATAAATCAAAGTGTGTGATTCTATCTGTAACTGGGTGGAATTGAATTTCTTTGAAAATTCCTTTGTATTCTTTCCCGTCAAGTTCAAGGTTAATGAAGGCAACTTCTGGTGTAAAAACCAATTTATTTAAATCAGTTTCTTTTACATGAAAATGGATGTTTTCTCCGTTTCCGTATACAACACCTGGTACACGTCCTTCCGCTCTCAAGGTTTTTGCATCTTTACTTCCTACGTTCTCTCTTGGAGAACCGCTCAATGATACTGTTTTCATTTTTGTTTTGTTTTTTATGTTTTTATTTATTGTACAAAATGAGTACTAATTGACTCATGTTTTTCTACTCTTGTTATCACGTCTGCAAATAATTTTGCTACGCTTAATACTTTTATTTTACTGGTATCTTTCTCCTCTTTTAAAGGAACAGAGTCAGTAATAATTAATTCTTTCAATACAGAATTCGCTATTCTTTCGTAAGCTGGTCCTGATAAAACTCCGTGTGTACACATTGCACTCACAGATAAAGCTCCTCTTTCGTGAATCATTTCCGCAGCTTTACACATTGTGCCAGCTGTATCAATCATATCATCCACAATAATTACGTTTCTCCCTTTTACTTCTCCAATTAAGGTCATTTCGGCAACTTCATTGGCAACTTTTCTTTGTTTGTAACAAATTGCTAAATCAGCATTAAGAAATTTTGCGTAATTATTTGCTCTTTTTGTTGCTCCTGTATCTGGTGCTACAATTGTTAAGTTGGGTATTTTTTGTTCTTCCAAATAAGGCAAGAAAACTGAACTTGCAAACATATGGTCTATTGGAAACGAAAAGAAACCTTGAATTTGATCTGCATGTAAATCCATGGTCATAATTCTTTTTGCTCCAGCAGCTGCAAGCATTTTTGCTACTAATTTCGCTCCTATCGCAACTCTTGGTCTGTCCTTTCTGTCTTGACGCGCATACCCGTAATACGGAAGTACTGCGACTATTTTTTCAGCAGAAGCTCTTTTTGCAGCATCAATCATAATCATCAATTCCATCAAAGTATCAGAACTAATAGTAGGTTGAATTATGTACACCTCTTTCCCTCTAACTGTCTCTTCATAAGAAGCTTGGATTTCTCCGTCACTAAATTTTTGGAGTTTAACGTTTCCTAATTTGCACCCTCGAGCGTCTGCTACTTTTTGAGCAAATTCTCTGTGTGCACTTCCTGAAAACAATATCGTATTAGACATATACCCCGCTTTTGTGGACTGCAAAATTAATTAAATTCTTCGGAATGACTTAGTTTTTGGCTAAAATTTGTCATCAAACTTAAAACTATGATTAATTTTAAAGAATGAAATTATTCATCGGCTATTTCAAGGAGTATTTTAACAAGGATTTTAATCTTTTGCAACATCTTCTTGTTTTCTTTTTTATTGGATTGTGTTTGTTTTTAAACTATAGCTATGATTTATATCCTGATTACGTAAGAATATCCAACAGAACAGAGCTTGGAATACTAAAACAATGGGGGATGTATTCTTTTGCTTTTCTTGTTCCTCTCTTGATTATAGGAGTTACTCAAAAACAAAAATGGGCAATTATTAAACCAAATTATGTCTTGATAGGCTTACTTGGATTGGTATTTGTTTCGGTTGATGTTAGCTATTATCTGATGAATTTCCATAAGCTTTTAGTAGAGTCAGATTCTGTATACTATCGTTTTTCGCATGCCTGTTTGTCCAACTTGGTAAGTTTGTTTTCAGTTGTAATTCCTCTTATAATTCTCTATAATCTTATAAAAATTTTCCACCCAGAATGGTATGGGTTGAAATTAAATGGAGCTCCAATAAAACCTTATGTATGGATTATTCTCATAATGATTCCTATTGTTTTTTTGGCAAGTTTTCAAGAAGGATTTACCAAATACTATCCTTCTTTTTCAAAAAGTCTTGTGGATGGAATCCCATACCCCGACTGGCTTAAAGTTGGGATTTATGAATTGTGTTATGGATTTGATTTTTTTTCAGTGGAGCTTTTTTTTAGAGGTTTTATGGTGGTAGCTTTATCCCGATTTGTAGGAAAAGAGGCAATATTACCTATGGTAGCTTGTTATGCTTTTCTGCATTTTGGAAAACCTTGGATGGAAGCATTTAGCTCTATTTTTGGTGGATTCGCTTTGGGAATTTTAGCTTACAAATCAAGAAATATATACGGTGGGCTTTTAGTACATTTAGGAGTAGCTTGGGGAATGGAGATTGCGGCATTTGCTCAAATCAAATGGCTATTAAATTAACTTTTGAATATACTTTTTGTAACTTGTTGTTTTTAAATAAGGATAAAAATTTGACTCAAAACAAATCAGAAGTTTTCGATGCAGCAGCAAAGGGGTACGATGATACTTTCACTCATTCTTCGATTGGGAAAGCTCAGAGAAAACGAGTGTATCATTGGTTGAAAAAAGTTGATTTTTTTAACACTAATAATTCCATATTTGAAATTAATTGTGGAACTGGATATGATGCAGAACACTTTTATAACAAAGGATTAAGTGTAACTGCTACTGATGGGTCAGGAAAAATGATAGAGGTTTCAAAAAAACAAAGAAATTCTGAAATTGATTTTTTTCAACTTGGATTTGATGAGGTATCTGAAAACAAAAAATTTAAGGAAAGCAATGTGCTTTTTTCCAATTTTGGAGGGTTGAATTGCATAAGCCTTGAAGAACTTAAAACTTTTACCAAAGGAATAGCAAAAGGCCAAAAAAAAGGAGATTTGATTGCTTGGGTGATAATGCCAAATGATTGTTTTATTGAGAATTTTTATTTTTTATTTAAAGGGCAGTTTAGGAAAATGTTCAGAAGAAAATTAAATGGATCATTAAAAGTAAATGTGGATGGAGTAGAGGTTGAAACTTTTTACCATGCACCAAATGATGTTAAAGATTTATTGGAGAAATATTATCAAGTTGTCTTAAAAAAGCCTGTGGCTCTATTTATTCCGCCCTCTTACTTGGAAGGGTTTTTTAAAAACAAGAAATTTCTATTGAAACTCTTAGAGTTTTTTGAGAGAATATTTGGGTGGGTTTCTTTTTATTCCAATTTTGCCGATCATTATATAATTATTGCTAAAAGAAAATGAGTATTCTACTAACACATGGTTATTTCCTTCATGAAGACGAGAAGGAATTAAAAATAATGAGGCCGTATCCTCCGTTAGGAATATTATATCTTTCGGGGTATTTAAAGGAAAAAAACATAGACCATGTAGTCTTTGACTCAACTTTTTCTTCTGAGGAAGAATGGATTCAATATGTGGTAAATAACAAACCTGAGTTAATAGCTTTTTATACTAATTTGATGACAAAAGTTAAGATTTTGTCCTTGATTAAAAAAATAAAAAGTGATGAGAGATTAACGGATACAAAGTTTCTCATTGGAGGTCCAGACGTAACTTATAATATCGAAAATTACATGGCTTTTGGTGCTGATTTTTTGGTAATTGGAGAAGGGGAAGAAACATTTTATGAATTTATAGGAGAGTTTGGAGGTAAGCAGGATTACACAAAAATAAACGGATTAGTTTTTAAAGAGGATAACAATAAGGTTGTAAGAAACAAGGCCAGAATAAAAATAAAAGACATTAATGAGCTGACCTTTCCAAACAGAGAATCTATTGATTTGACTCAATATTTGGAGACTTGGAAAACCCATCATGGGAAAAGCACATTGAATATTTCTACTCAAAGAGGCTGTCCATACACTTGCGAATGGTGCAGTACGGCTGTATATGGACAGAGTTACCGGAGACGTTCTCCAAAACTCGTAGTTGATGAGATTGAGAGTTTAATTCAACATTATAATCCAGATGCACTGTGGTTTGTAGATGATGTATTTACTGTTAGCCATAAATGGATTGATGGTTTTCATCAGGAAATGACTTCAAGAAATATTAAGATCGATTTTGAGTGCATTACGAGAGCTGAGCGATTGAATGAAGAGGTTCTAAAAAAATTAAAGGAAATAGGATGTTTTAGAATTTGGATAGGAGCGGAAAGCGGTTCGCAACGAATTATTGATTTAATGGACAGGAAAGTTGATATTACTAAGGTGAGAGATATGATTCAACTCACCAATAAATTGGGAATGGAATCAGGTACTTTTATAATGCTGGGTTACCCTACCGAAACACTTCATGACATCAAACTAACCACTAAATATTTGATTGAGGCTAATCCAACTTTATTTACAATAACCATTGCTTATCCTATAAAAGGAACGGGATTATATAACCAAATCAAAAACGAAATAGTTGTAAAACCTTCTTGGCATAATTCAA
>JBMYYT010000106.1:0-8030 GCA_049609665.1 Flavobacteriales bacterium
ATTTACACTCTCCATCTACTTCTTCGTAAACTTGTTGAGTTATTAAGTTGTCAGCAGTCATCCAAAACCCATTCATATTGAAAATAGACAATGTTCTTTTCGTATTTAATTCTTTTTCAATTGTTTCTTCGTCCCAAAATATTCCACTTTCATCTTCATTTTTGAAACATCTTCTTATCGAACCTACGGTTCCATCTTTTACAGAATCAGAATTCAAACAAATAATATGATCTACATAAGTTGACCAGTTAGTGGCATTGTCAGAGTTTCCTAAATAATTAAATACCTCTTCAGGAGATTTATTAATACTAATGGAGCTTATTATTGCTTTGTGCGAGTACAAATCATTGTTTTGATAGGGACTAAACCAATGAAGTAAAGTAACTGTGATAAGAAATATTATTAATGCGATAAATACCTTTTTCATTTATTGTGTTATAAGTTGTCTTCAAATTAAGTCAATTTTTCTCTGTGAGCAAATGATAGGCTTTGTAATCCGCATAATTCCATTCTGACCAGGTTCTTTTCGGATATTCTGATTTAAAGATTTCAATCTTCTTTTTTATTGTCGTTTGATAAGTATTAGTATTCATGTAGATACTTCGTTTACTGAAAGAAAATTTTTCAGATTGATGTTTATCAATTTGATTTAATTTTTCGTGTTCAACATCAATATAGGGTAATGCCTTTTCTGATAGATTGGTTAAAAAATTAAGTTCAATAAACGATTTGTCATAGGAGTTCAAGTTATATTTTGCGATAATTATATCCCAATTGAATAGTGTTAAACCAATAAAAATAAAGTAGACAGAAAGGGTATTGTTTTTAATAATGTAATAATTTGATTTCTTCCGTCTTACTTTAATTATTATAGAAATAATACAGACCAATACGGCAATTAAAAAAGCAAAAACTCCTATTCTTTTATAGGCTAATGCAAAGTGATGAATATAAATACTGTTTCTTATAAATAATGAAATTACCAGAATTAGATTTTGAGACATCCAGACGTAAGTTAGTATTCTTAATACTTTATTTTTCTTATAAAAGTTTATGTTTCCTCTGAAATAGTAGAGAACAATACCTATTGATACAACCAAAGAAATTATTAGTAAATAAGTTCCAGAATGAACAAATTCTTTTAAGTATCCGCCATTCCAATTGTATGAAAACCATACAGTTGTAATGTCGCTGTAGTTAAACGTAATTAATAATAGATTGAGTACAATTAATAAAAAAACTCCAGATTTATATTCGTTTTTCAGTGGAATAAAAGAATTAGCTCGTTGCGGTCTCCTTTTTCTTTTTAAATCAATATCCAGATCCTTTTCATCATCAATCAAATGTTGATTTGGCTTGTTGTAAAATATTGAAATTGAAATAAATAATCCAATAATAAATGTAAGTATCAAAAGAAAACTGATACTTGGAAACCATTCAAAGAAAATAAAAATTGAATTAAAAAAGGAATTTATTATCTCAGAAAAGTGTTGATTGGAATTATAATAAATAATTAAGAAAAATATAATTATAAGCAATGGAATCCCAATGATTTTGAATAAATAGAAGAGATTAAAACCTCGTTTTTTATTGGTAAAAAAAGAAGTTAAAAAATCACCAATTCCATTAAATAAATTTCCAAAGAATTGAAAAACAATTGACTGTATAAGTTTGTAGTTGGTAAATGAAATGTTACTTATCAATAGTAAGTAAGATAAAATATTTACAAATTTTGAAATAGCAGAATTATGAAAAATCACCATAATACAGGATATAGCTGTCCCAATAAGGATCGTTTTCGATAAAGTTGATTTAAATTTTGGTTTAAAAATGGCTATGCCAATAGATATTGATATCAATTCAAAAAGGAATAAGTTAATTCCAATTAATTTTTTGTAGAATAATAATGTAAATAGAAGCGCAAATACGAGGGAGAGTGTTCTTTTCTGGAGCAAGAATTTCATAATAATTTTTCTTTGCAAACGCAATTGTATAGAACATAGTGTATTGCCATATTTATTTAACAAAAATTACGATTACTGTTTATTTCTTACTATATTCAGAAAGTGAAAAGTTGAAATATGGATAAAATTAATACTTATAAAAAGGAAGAAATTATTAAGTTGATTTCAAGTAAAGACATTAATGAGTTCAATAAATACTGTCATGAAGATGTTGATGAAGATGATTTACTTAAGCTTCTTAAAAAAGAAATTAAAACTGAAAGCTTTAGTAGAAAAACAGTTTTAGGTATCGATATTTACCATTATTCTCAATACAAACCCCTTGAACAATCACTTATTCCAATTTTGTTTAAATTAATTTACGATCAAGCCTCTGAACTTTGTAGCTCTTCCTCGTCCTTTTTGTTCCAGAAGTACAAGAGTAAAGATACTTTTGGTAAGATGTTTATAGATACTGGAGATGGCGGATTTCAGATTTTTGATACTCCTATTCACGCAGTTGCTTTTGCTGTCAATTTTCAAATGGTAGTGAGGTACTATAATTCATTTCGATATTTTCCCAAACTCCGAAAAATAGTGGGGCCATTGAGTTTGAGATATGCAATGACGCACGATAAGATTTACAAATTTGATAGTAATTATTTTGGACCAGCTATCATTAATAACTCTCGAATCTTGATAAAAGATTCATTGAATAGATTTTTATTGGATGAAAACACCAATAACTGGTTACTCTATAAGATTAATGGAATTGAAAACCTTCAGAATTTATCACTCATTCAGCTAAAAGAGCTGAGATGCTTTGCTGATTACAAAAAAGTAGATGGAAAAAACAAGATTTACAGCGATACTGAAGGGTTTAATTTTGGAGGAATAACAGGGTGTGACATTCAAAAAATAGGCGATATAACCGCAAAGAAAACTCTATTAACTATTTACAACCTTCATTTGCAATACTCCGGTATGCTTGGGAAAGATATTTATAACACCATTATTACTCTCGGAAACTTGAACACTTCTGGGATTAGTTAATATTATCAAAGTAACAAGGTCTAATATTTTATTAATTTTTTTGAAATAACTCGATTATTTTCAGTCTTAATAATGATTGAATACATTCCATCTGAAAGCAATGAAATATCCAGCATAGAATTATTTTCATAATTCATTTTTTGAAGAACTAATTGACCAGAGGTATTATAAATATTTAATTCATAGTTACTTTCTACTCCGTTAATTTTGATCCAGTTATTTGTTGGATTTGGAAATAAATTAATTTCTTCGTCTCCATTAACTATAGAAATTTTAGAAGTAGGATTTGTCATAGTTAGTTTTAATGTAAAATTTCCTACAACGTTTCCTGTTGGCATTGCTATTGGAAATGAAGAGCTTGAAGGATCTAAATCCCCATTAGTGCTTGTAAAACTTCCAATCAACAATAAATTATTATTGTCAAGTAAATATATTTTTTCAGGCATATCCCATTGATTTCCACCAATAGAAAATGAATTTAGATAGTTTAAATTTGAATCAGTTTTTAATACAAAAATATCCAAAGTTCCATTAGAAGTGTGATTTGATGTATTCGCACTTTTATCAAAATCAACCGTGCTCATATATTCACCCGAAAAAAATAAATTACCAAATGTATCTTCAGCAATTGTTTTACATTGATTAAGATATATTCCAGTCCCGCCAAAAGTAAAAACATCTTCGTATCTTCCTGAATCACTTAATTTTAGAATAAATGCATCTGCCGTTGTTGTTGGGTTCTTTATAACTGAAGAAGCACCTGGATCAAAATCTGTAGCTGATTGAAAACTCCCCCCAATAAATATTGGACCTAAGAATGATGAGTGAATAGTGTTTATTGTAATCTCGCTTGTTATTTCTTTTACAAATTGTAATACGGTATCAGATGTTAGTTTTAATACGTATGAATGTTTATTGGTGCCAGAATTTATTGAATTACTCATAGAGTTTCTAATATCAAAATCTACATTTCCTTTGAATTTCCCACCAATAATTAAACTATTTGAATCTAAAAGTGTTAGCTCATCTATGGAATTTGTTCCTCCCTTAAGTTGTTTAGCCCAAATTAAATTTCCCGATGGCTTCAACTTTGCGATTAATGAATTGTTATTTCCAACAGAATTGGTTGTGAAGTATAATGTTGATGCAGATGGATCAGCATCTATCGAATCCATAAAGCTTGTCGAATAAATGATTTGATCTCTCTTGTTTATTTTAACTTTTGCATCACTTGTTGAGAAAATATTATTTTGAAATTTTTTTGCCCATACAAAATCCCCAATTGAATCTAATTTTAACATATAGTTGACAGTATAAAAACCACCAGACCTCATAATAAATGTATTTACAGGGTGAGGGTCAAAGTCTAAAGGTCCAAAAAATGCACCCACTAAAATAACGTTACCTTTACTGTCAACATCAATATCAGTAACTTCATCGTGACAGGGCGCACAACTTCCAGTTCCAAATGTTCTTGACCATTTATAATTTCCATTTTTATCAAGTTTTACCACGAAGAAATCATAACCACCCTGAGTTGATTTCATATCAGTTCCAAGACCTGGGTCAAAATCAATAACATTATCAAAATTTCCAGATAAATAAATATTACTATCCTTATCCATAGCTGTTTCATAAGTTCTTCCTCCGATAAGTTTCCCCCAATCTAAATTGTATTGAGAGTATATTTGGTGAGTAAATAAGAAGAATAGAAGAGTAAAGATTTGTTTTTTCATAGTTTTTATTTTGCATAGTTATTTTAGTGTAACTATAGAACGGTTTTTAAATCTTAATGGTTAGTTGTGTGTGTTTTTATTTATGATTCTTCTTCTCGAAGAGAATATATCTATATGACATTTAGGAGTTTAAAATTTAAAGAAGTTTATCTCTCCATTCACTTTTTGTAATTTTAAACAAATTATAATCTTCATTAGGAGCTGATAAATCATCTCGATATAATTTCATTCCATTTCGAATAGCGACTAATTCGGACCCTCGATTTTCTTTATGAATCATAGAAATTAATGAAGATGTAAATTTTTGCTCAAAGGCATAGTCTCTGCATTTTATAGCAGCTTCAGTGGCATATCCTTTATTCCAGAACTTAGGTAGAATAAAATAACCTATCTCAATATATTTTTGTTTTTCAATGGTTTGCACAAGAATTCCACACATTCCGATAATGTCTCCAGAAACTTTATTAATCAGAACATTCATGCTTCCTAAATCATTCTCATACCTATTAAAGGTTTTATCAAATAGCTTTTTTGTTAAATCAATAGGAGATAAATCTTTATCCATTCCCAAAAATGTTGCAACACCTTCTTCTTCAAAAAGGGGAATGAAAGAATCAAAATCTTCTTTTTTAAGAATTCTAAAATTTAATCTATCGGTAGATTCATTTTCAAGCAGGTAATTCATTGGTTATGCTCTTTATGTAAATAGTAGGCAATTCCATCACTCAGTCCAATTTTTGGAACTATTATTTCTTTTATTCCACATTTTTCAAGAATTGATAAGTAAATACTTCCAGCAGGAACAATTACATCTGCACGATCATAGCGAAGTCTGTATTTTTTTGCTCTTTCTTCCTTCGAGATAGCACTAAGATCTTTATATATAGTGCTTAAAAAGTCTATTTCTAAAGGTTCTAAGTATCCTTTTCCTGAAAGTTTAAAATACCTATTGATGTTTCCACCAGTCCCAATAGCTTTGAAATCGTTATTGGAATTGGTTACATTTTCCAGCCATTCTCCCATTTCATCCCAAATTTCTTGGGTTACTTTATTTTGAAGTAGCCTTACAGTCCCAATTTTGAAAGATTTGGAGTTTATTCTTTCTCCATTTTTAAAAATAGTGATTTCGGTACTTCCACCACCCACGTCAATAAATAAGTAAGAAGCCTGTTTATCAATATTTTGAGTGTAAATAGTTGAGAAAATTAAATCAGCTTCAATTTTTCCATCAATTAATTTGATATCGATTCCTGTTTCTTTTTTAATTTCATCCGCCACTTCGTTTCCGTTACTTGCCTCTCTCATAGCACTTGTAGCAACAGCTCTAAAATCTCTTACATTGTATATTTCCATGAGTAATTTGTAGGCTTTTATAGTTTTTACAAATTGTTCTCTTTTTTCGTCTGAGATTCTACCGGTTTCAAAAACATCTTCCCCAAGCCTTATCGGAACACGCACTAATGTTAATTTTCGCACTGATATTAACTCATTGTCTTCCTTTACATTAGCAATGAGCAGTCGCATTCCATTTGAGCCAATATCAATGGCGCCATATCTGTTTGGTCGATTCATAATTTAAAGATTGATTGAATATAAAAAAATCAAATTTTATGACCGCCTCAATCTTAATTTAGTTTTCAATAATTTCTTACCAATGCTTTTGAATAAAAATTATAGAATATCACTTAATATTATTAATTTGGTATTCATTTAAAATTTAAACTTCATAAATGGAATTACCCAGATTTTTATTAGCAGATTCAACATCCCTTCCAGATGAGATGTTTGTACTTCATACTGAATACCCAAGATTTTTGATAAATTTAGTAAATGATGAAATTGAATGGTTTGATGATTTGGACAAGGATGAAGAGGAAGATGAATTGGTAAATCTTGTAGCTCACCTTGTTGGCGAGGCAAATAAATTCTATGAATCGGAAATTGAAGCTTACGAAAAAGAAGATTTATAATAAATGCCTAAAAGAAAAACCATAAAAAAACCTTTGCCTTCTGTGATTGAAAACATGGAGGATTGGCCTATTTATGTTTCTTACAACAAAAAAAAGGAGTTTCTTGATAAGGTTAAGGCTTATACAATTAAGCATGCTCATTGGTTAAAGAATGATGAGAATGGAATAAGAAAAGAGCTTAAAAACATTCTGTATCAGGAAAAAATGAGATTATCCAAAACTCCTTGGAAATCAGATGACCCTAAAGAAAAATTATTTTGGAGTGAAATTAAAAAGAAAATAAAATCTTCAAAATCTATTGATAATAAAGGAGATACTCAAAAGTTTGATGAAGATATAATGAATCAAATTTTAGATTTTTATGGGGAAGAAATGATGGCAAATTTCAAAATCTCTACTTTTAAATTTGCACAAAAGGCATTGCCTTATATTTATTCTCGATTAATAAATTCATTTCCTCAAGCACTTTACAAAATTTTTAGTTCAACGGATAAGTTGTATGACAGGATGAAAATTTCTGGGAATATTGACCATATCCGTAAGCTTGAAGAAATTGGAACAGTTGTAGTTGTGCCTACACATTATAGTAATTTGGATTCACCTACTATTGGGTTGAGTTTAAATAACGTGGGGCTTTCCGCATTTACTTATGGGGCTGGAATTAATTTATTTACAATAAAGAAGTTGTCCAAATTCATGCATAATTTGGGCGCATATAAAGTGGATAGAAGAAGAAAGCATAGGTTGTATATAGAAAATCTTAAGAGTTATTCAACCATTGCTTTAACAGAAGGAATAAATAGTCTTTTTTATCCCGGTGGATCAAGATCTCATTCAGGAAAACAAGAAGAAAAACTAAAACTTGGATTGTTAGGTACGGTAATAGATGCACAAAGAATTAATATCGAATCCGGAAATGGGAAGAAAATATTTGTAATCCCAGTCACTTTGAATTACCACTATGTTCTTGAAGCAAAGAAACTTATAGAACATTATTTAAAAGATGAAGGGAAAGAAAATTACTTAGAAGACGAAAACACTACTCCATTTGGATTATTAAAAAGAACCTACAAAGTAATTACTTCCAACCCAGGAATGACAGTAAGTTTTGCTCCAGCAATGGATGTTTTCGGAAATCGAGTGGATGAAGAAGGAAACAGTATATCCAACCAAGATGATAAAATTGATGTAGCGGATTACTATAAGTTAAACGGCAAAGTAATAAAAGATGTTCAACGAGATAGTCAATACACCCAATTGTTGGGAGACAGAATCTTACAAGAATTTAAAGAAAATACAGTTGTGCTTTCCAGTAATTTGGTTGCATT
>JBMYYT010000107.1:0-8007 GCA_049609665.1 Flavobacteriales bacterium
ATTCTTATGCGCTTTTAAATATTCTTGTACATCCATATCATTATTTATTAATTTTTATTCTACTAAGCTCATCATTCAAAAAAGTCAATGACTCATTAAAGGTATTACTCTTTTCTATAGCTATTTTCTTCTTTTTCATGGATACCTCAATCTTAGTATTTAGAGGGTTAAGCATAATATTAATAATATCTATCCTTTTAACACTTAGTGTAAAAATAACACCTAATCTATCTTTTAAACTTTCCTTAACTCTTGGTATCCAAAAAGTTTGTTCATTAATGTTCTGAGGGTTAATAATATTTACTTTAATTTTAAAAGTTGATCTTTTTACAAAGAAATTTTCAAAAGAATAGATTACAATTCTTTTATTTCTTTTTGCCAAAAGCATCAATTCTTCAGAACTAGATTTTTTATAAAATTTTCTATTGTATATAACTATTACTTTTCGTTTTAAAGCTTTATTAAAACCTAAAGTAAACAAACAGCCTTCAATAACATATGGTGTTTTTAAATAAATCACGTGTTAAAAATAATATAAAATTTAAGGTTTATTAAAATCAAGAAGAAAATATTTTTTATTCCTGAGGCAATTAAATTAAGACTTCACTAACAATCTACACAACCTCGAATTATTACCTCATTTAAAAAATCTTGTGATGGATTAAACTCTAACAAGGCATCTTTAACTGCAGCCTCAGATAATCCATTTAAAGGTTGAAGTATGTCTATAAATTTATTTTTATCACTTTTTGGAAACCTGTAAAAACCCTCTCTGTAACTAAAAATCCATTTAATTGATGATTTACTCTCCCAAGAATCTATTACATCGCCATTCTCATCATAATTATCAAACCAATCTGAAAGATGTAACTGTGAAAAAGCAACGGCTGCCTCATCTAATCCATCCAAGACAATAGCTAAATTACCTGATTCATTTTTTCTTGAAGGCACAAAGCATTCATCAAGAAGTTTGTGAAATAACATGATTAAATCAGTATACTTACTTGGTAATCGATTTAGCTTTCTAATTATTTCATCGTTATCGGTCTTCCAAATCTGCTGTTTTTTACCTTGGATAATAAAATGATAGAGTGTGGCATGTAAACTATTTTGAATACCACTGCCACAAAAATGATACAAAACTGGGATGTTTATCTCACTGTCACTCAATTCTTGAATTACATTTGCTAACAAAGCTCCTTTACCCATTCCAGCATTAGAAAAAACTGGCAAAATATTTTGGGCTGTTTTATCCAAAACCCAATCTAATATTGCTGTAGTTTCCTTTTCCCTTCCCACAAAACAAGAATTATAATTGGCAATTCGGTTACTGTGATCAAAAACTTGACCTGCTCCTGATTTCAATGCATCACTAATTGGTTTAAATACTTTTTCATAATGCAATGTACCTTTTTGTTTTTCGGTGTCACCATGAAAAGTACTTATAAGTTCTGCAGTAGATTTATTATTGTAAAGTCCTTGGAAAATATAGGGTAATCCATCCTTTTCTCCTTTTTGTAAAAATGGATACAAGGACACACTCTTGTCTCCTTGAACGAAAAAGAATCGATTATTTTGTTCAATTATCTCAGAGTTATAAAAAAGTGTACTCGTTTCACAAACCATTTTATGTAATACAGATAATCCATTTGCTATTTTTTTTGCATCCTCTGATTTTAAAGAGATATAACCATGTACATATTTATTTCTAAAAGTAATAAAGCTTTCAAACAAAGATTGGCTGCCTTTCTTGGCTAAAACTCCTGACTCCCATGAACTTCCTTTTTCGGTAGTGACAGTCCAAATCATTCTCCAACTTGTATCGCTAGGTAAGTTATCAACCAAATTATCCATAATTTGCTTCATCAATAAAGTATCTTCTTTTGGGGTTCCTTTTTCTAACTTTTTGCAAAGTTGAACCACAGCTCCTAACCTAAGAATAAGAGTACAAGCTCCAAGTCCAGCCATAAAAAGATTATTCAGAGCAGTCTTGTTGCTTTCGATTAACTCAATTAATCCTTCCTCATTGATCGAAGCTAAATTTAATTGTTCATATTGTTCAATAAATCGTTTAACGTAATTTAAAAGTGGTGATGGCAATTGATTCATAAAGAAATTGTTTGATGGTGATATTCTAGTTTTGCATCTCTACGTCCTATTGAAAAGTATAAACGAGATGACTCCGTTAAGTCTTTTGGAAAACCATATAAATCATCCAAAACATCCTCTTCAAATGCTAATGTTCCAGACTTTAAAAAAGGATATAAAAAATCAAAAGCTTCATGAACATACTCCATTGAATACTGATGTTCATCAGCAAATCGCCTAGCAACAATCTTTTTATTAGCTGCAAGGTCTTTTAATAAGTGAGTGGTAATTTTAACCAAAGTTTCATAGCCTAATAATTCCGATTGAACCTGATGATTGGGACCTTTGTACCGAAGATAGTTATGCAATAATGGCAACCATTCAGACTTCTCGGGACAATAAGTTTTATCATTCAAGCCTTTTGAATTATTAAAGAACTGATTCATCCAGGGGTAGTGGTAACCAAAGGCTATTAAAATTATTTTATTCTCATAAAAAAAATCGGATAGATGTAATAAATGATCAAGTTGAAACAAGGATTGATGAACATCCTTAATTATCACAACAACCTGCTTTTCACAATTTTTCCTCAGTTGTTTAATTGCTTTTTTTGGATCACTGCTGTATTTATTGCTTTCTGTTTCTTTTGCTAATGTCTGAACCAACCTATTCAAAAGAAATTTCGAAGTAAACGTTATTCCTTCTGTATCTGTAAGAATCAATTGGGCCAAATGACTATCTGATTCAAGTAAATAACTGCAAAGATTAGCTATTTGGCTTGATTTATCCTGATTTGGCCTATGCCAAAAAGCAAAGGCTCCTTGGTGATGATTTGAAATAAATTCTATCAATTCATTATCAATATCTTCTGAATTAGCATGTTTTGAAATCCACTTTTGTTGATCTTCATCAAATTCATCAGAGAGTTGATACTTCGTTTTAGAAGCAAGTTGACCAAATGCAAATGTATTCTTTAACAAAGACCACTCATTTTCTTGAATACCCCATCTACCTCTGTAGGAGGTCAAACCATCTTGTTTGGCAAAAAAATGAAAACCTTCATTATCAAACAGTTTAAATATCTCTGCCTTATGAATTTCTTCTATAACCTGAGCAATGTGATTCGCTTCTTTGTTATTTCGATCGGGAGGAAGAATAAAAAACCCATGCATTACCTCATTTCTTAATAAAGCCAAATGATGAACCATGCTATTGAGCTTTTCTTCGCCTTTTGCTTTCTCCCAAAATAAAGGATATAAAATTAGGGCTTCCGAAGTATCTAAATCCTTTATCATATTTGCTGACCAACGATAAAGTGCCCCTGCATTATAGTCATGACTCCTAGTCGTAAACAATTGTAACAAAAAGTCATTGTAAACGGATTTTTGATTAGGCTGCCTTAGGTAAGCAGCTATTCCTAGAGCTGCTAGCTCAAGTAAAATCAATTCACTCAATTCTACCAATTCATCTGCCACATATGCTTGTTCTTCCTTCAGAACTTCTTCTATCGCTAGAGTGATTTCTTTTGGTAAAATTGATTCCTCAATAAGTTGATTTAGTTTTTTATTTTTCATAAGTTAAAAAGATACATTTAATAATGGTAGAGCTTTATTTTCATTAAAGTATTCATATAACAAAATTGACTCGAGGTAGGAAGCTGGAACACCTTCTTTACAATACATTACATGGATTACTATTTTCTGAAATGGCTTAGTAACATGGGTATATTTTTTCATGTTTAATTGATTGGGATCAGTTAATAAATGATAAAAAAACTCATTCGTTTGAATTTCATTACCATGGCTATTTCTTCCTCGTGAAGCTTTCAGTCTATTTCTAACTCGATGTGCTTTTAAACTCCCTTTTCTGTCAATTTTTCCAGCCATTCCGATATATAAAATATCGTGAAGCTTGTCATTATCAGTCCTAAATAGATAAACCGCGGTATCATTCTTAAGTTTAGTTCGGATTTCTTTATTGAATCCTTTTTTGAACTTTTCTAAACAATTCCCTAATGATAAGTTAATATCAATTTTGACTTCGTCATTAACATATTCCTCAATTATTCCTTTTAAGATTTCATTCATAATATTTGCATTAAATATTCTTGGTTATTCTTCTCCAATCTTTAATGTCTAAGACTTCGCTAAGCATATTCAACTTTCCTTCTTGGTGTTGCTTTTCAAAAAGGCAAGTCATTTTGGCTTTATAAAAAAGAATATTAGATAAGAATGAAGTTGCATTAGCGTATTGATACAAATAGGGATTTACAGATAATAAGGAATGTTTACTATCTCTTATTCGTTCTGATATTCCTAAGATTACAGCCTGTCTATTTGACTCTTTAGGTATAAGATTTAATAACTCTTTAGCATCTCTGAAATTATTGGATTTCCCAAGTTTAGAAAAAGCATTGACCCTTTCTGCACCAAAAGCTACCTCAGAGGCTATTCGAAGTGATTCTTCCTTTTCACCTTGCTTCATTAAAATTTGACTAATCTCTATGTAAGCCTCTGATTTTTTATAACTATTAGGTATTTCTATAGCTATTCGAATTGATTTTTCCATTATTTTCCTTGACTCTTCCTTATCACCTCGTTTCATTAAAACTCTACTAATACATAAGTAAGCCTTTGATTTTAGAAAAACATCAGATATTTCAGAGGCTATTCGTAAAGATTCTTTCTTTTCACCTTGTTCCATTAAAATTTGACTAATCTCTCTGTAAGCCTCTGATTTATCAAGATCATCCTTTATCTCAGAGGCCGTTCGAAGTGATGCCACCATCGTTTTCCTCGATACTTCCTCATCACCCTGTTCCATTAAAATTTGACTAATTTTTGCATAGGCGTATGATTTAAATTTTTTACCAGATATCTCAGAAGCTATTCGTAAAGATTCTTTCTTTTCACCTTGTTTCATTAACATTTGACTAATCCCAATATAAGCCTCTGATTTACAGATATCATCAGATATTTCAGCGGCAACGCGAAGTGACTCTTGTTTCTCGCCTTGTTCCATCAAAATTTGACTAATTTCTTTATATGCAATCACTTTAAAAATATCATCAGTTAACTCAGAGGCTATTCGAAGTGACTCTTCAATTGTTTTCCTCGCTCCATCTTTATCACCCTGCTTTGTTAAAACACAACTAATCTCTCTAAAAAAATCTGACTTATCATAAGGATCACAAAAAATATCAGAAGCATTTAGAAGTACCTTTTGTTTATCACCTTGTTCCATTAAAACTTTGATAATTTCGATATAAGGGTTTTTTAAAATTCCATTTCCATAATTTAGCTTAGAGATAACTGTAAGTGACTCAACCATCACATTTTTTAATTTTTCTTTTTCCCCCTGCACAATTAAAGAATTACTAATCGCGAAGTAAGCATCTGATTTTTTATGACTATAAGGTACCTCAAAGGCTATTCGAATTGACTCTTCCATTATTTTGTTTGATTCTTCCTTATCACCTTGTTTCATTAAAAAAAGACTAATACCTAAGTAAGCATTTGATCTTAGAAAAACATCAGTTATTTCAGAGGCTATTCGTAAAGATTCTGTCTTTTCACCTTGTTTCATTAAAATTTGACTAATCTCTATGTAAGCCTCTGATTTCACCCAATCATCAGTTATCTCTGAGACTATTTTAAGTGATTCTTCCTTATTACCTTGTTCCATTAAAATTTGACTAATGCCAGAATAAACGTCTGATTTATAAAAACTATCAGATACCTCAGAGGCTATTCGAAGTGATTCAACCATTGCTTTCCTTGATTCTTCCTTATTATACTGTTCAATTAGAATTTGACTAATTTTAGCGTAGGCGTATGATTTAAAATTATTATATGATATCTCAGAGGCAAATCGTAACGATTCTTTCTTTTCACCTTGTTTCATTAAAATTTGACTAATCTCTAAATAAGCCTTTGATTTTTCATAACTATTAGGTATTTCTATAGCTATTCGAATTGATTTTTCCGTTATTTTCCTTGACTCTTCCTTATCACCTCGTTTCATTAAAACTATACTAATACCTAAGTAAGCCTTTGATTTTAGAAAAACATCAGATATTTCAGAGGCTATTTTTAACGACTCCTCCTTTTCACCTCGTTTCATTAAAATTTGACTAATCTCGAAGTAAGCATTTGATTTTTCACGATCATTAGTAATCTTTGAAACTATTTTTAGCGATTCTTTCTTTTCACCTTGTTTCATTAGAATTTGACAAATCTCTAAATAAACCTTTGATTTACTCAAATCATCAGTTATCTCTGGGACTTTTCGAAGTGATTCTACCATCGCTTTCGTTGATGCTTCAACATCTCCACGTTCAATTAAAATTTGACCAATTTTTGCGTAGGAGTATGATTTAAAATTACTATCAGATATCTCTGAGACTAAATATATCAATGTATCAATATTCACATTTGTATAATTACATAAACTTAATAACTCATACCGACCTCTTTTCCAAATCATCATACCATTCAAGTCCATCAGTATTAGCTCCTCGTAGTATAGATATACCGCCAATTCTGGGTAAAACCAAGTCCAATCCAATACCGAATGATCTTCCGGAGTTTTTTCTATGGCTTCAAGTACTGCTTTACACGCTTCTTTTCTAAAGTCTACTTCTCGACTTGTACCAATAGTTAGCTCATGAATAAAAAGCAAATACAACTTAAACTGCCTTTCTCCTTCCCAAGTTTCTGCTCTTTTAAGTGCTGTTTCGTAATCACCCTCGTTTAATAAATTCAGAATATCTTCAGCGCTATTTTGCTCCTGAGTCATCAGCTTTACGCTGTTTACGGTTGAGCGTATGGTATTCATTTCATGGTTTCTCCTTGCCCCCTCTTTTATGCCTTGTTGCACTGCATTTTGGCTCCAGGCGTAACCTTTTGACAATTCAATTTGCCTTTTCCAAAGGCCTTCATTATTTACATAATTATGCAATCGCTCATAATTAAATCCCATTTGAGACTCTAAAGCCATATGGTTATGAAGATGCGCGAGGGCATAGTGCTCGGTTTCGTTTGCATTTTTTAATTCAATCTCAACCTCTAAAAATGTGATAATACTTTCATTTAAATTTTGAATCTCTCGTTCACTTAATTTTTGCAACAAGTAAACCCTTAATCGTTCATGATACAATTGATACATTCCAGTCCCCGGGGAGTTAAACCAACTTGAAAATGAATTGATTAGTTTTTTCATTCTCTCCTCCTCAGTCTTTACAATATCTGCTGCCATTTTAGCACTAACTGGTCCCTTAAAAAGCGCCCAAATTGCTAATAAATGCAGTAAAGATTGTCTTTTGTCTAACGGGATGTTTTGAGAAAACTCTTGTTCGTACAACCCAATGAATCCATGTGGCAATGAAGCTGAATTTTCTGCATTCAAAGTGCCTTGGCTGAGACTGTCGTGCACAAAACGTAAATAAGTGGGTTCTATGTTTTTCATAAAAATAAGTTAGAATTGAATCTTTACCCCAAATGTTAAAGAATAGTATAAATCATCAATGGGTAGAGGTCTATACAAGTCGTAATTGTGTTCGTACTGAATAAGAAAACTCAATTTATTGGTAATTGCCATATTGATTTGAAAATTAAGGAACCATCTCGGTAATTTAAAGTTCTCATTAATTGGAAACTGCAAATAGTTTACTCCTGAAAAATCTATTTTATCGTTAATTTTTTTGGCAAATTTTATTGTTGTATTGAGTCGAAACAAACTACGAACAGCACTTAAATTGGTATCACTTAATTCAAAGGCTGACCCATCCGTTTGCCAGATTTCATTTTCATAAAAACCACCAATTCCTGTGTACAAATCAACTCCTTTCTTTTCTATCCAATTTACCCTTAAATTACTCCCAATAATATAACGTTGTTACATTCCAATTACATTATTCCA
>JBMYYT010000108.1:0-7924 GCA_049609665.1 Flavobacteriales bacterium
AACGAAATTGACTATATAAAATATAGACAAATCGAATGGGAATTAGATGAAGGAGATTTATACGAAAGAAAAACTAATAATTTTGAAAAAACAACTAATCTCAAAATACACTTTACCAAACAAGAATTAGAAGCATACGAAAACATTTATTAATCCCTAAACTGGAACTAAATAATTTGAACAAAACTAATCAACATATAATCTTAAATGACCATAGAAAATTGGGCTATGCTGAATATGGCAATGAGAATGGAAAGCCAATAATTTATTGTCACGGTTCTCAAAGTTCAAGGTTGGAAATGCATTATGACACTTCTTTTGCAATCAAAAATAATTTAAGAATAATAACCATTGACAGACCCGGTCATGGAATATCAGACTTTAATCCTGAGGGGTCGATCCTCAGTTTTGCAAATGATGCGAATCAATTGGTTGAACACCTTAAAATTGAAAAATTCTCAATGGTTGGAATGTCCGCAGGCTCTCCTTTTGCATTGGGTATTGCCTATGCTTTTCCAGAAAAAATAGAGGCTGTAAATATAATTAGTGGATTTGCTCCTTTTGATTCATCAAGCAAACAATTTCTTTCCAAAGAGATAAAAACAATGCTTAATCTGGCAAAATATTTTCCTTTTTTACTTAATATAATGTTGAAAATTCAAGCCAAACAACTTAAAAAAAATCCTAAGAAAGCGCTAATTGGATTTTTGAAAATAATGGATGAATCGGATCAAATTGTTTTAAAAGACGAGAGAGTTATGCAGGTAATTCAATCTATGTTTGTAGAGGCATTTAGAAATGGAAGTCAGGGAGTTGCTTATGAAATTTCAAAAATATTGGTGAGAAAATGGGGGTTTAAATTGAATGAAATTAACGTTCCAGTTACCTTTTGGCAAGGCAAGCAAGATAATAATGTACCTTATCAATGGGCAGAATTAATGAGCAATGAAATTGATAATTCAGAATTGAATCTATTTCCAGATGAAGGGCACTTAATTATTTTTAATCATGCTGAAGAGATATTTAAATAAATAGCAATTATGTGGGGTCCTGGAAAAGAAATGATGAAAGCCTATGAGAAAAACAGGGCTCAATTGAACAGAAGGGAAAGTCTCAAAGAAAAAACTGATTTCGGAAAGAAGAATTCAACTCCAATTAATACAAAAAAAGTTTCTTCTCAAGAATTGGAGGAAATCAAACAAAAAATTTTACACAAAAGGAGAAATGAAAATCAAAAAAATCTATTAATATTACTCTTTATTATAATCTCAATCATGGTGCTGAGCAACCTATTTTTTTAAACTGATTTTTGTTAAACTTATGCAGAACCTATTATTTGATTTCATTTCCAACTACATCACGTTAACAGAAGAAGAAAAAGAAGCTATCATAGCCTTAGATATTTTTCGTTCGGTAAAAAAAGGAACAGTATTACTCAAAGAAGGACAAAAAACGAACGAAGGTTATTTTGTACTGAAAGGTTGTATGAGAGCTTATTACATTATTGAAGGAGAAGAAAAAACAACCGATTTCTATACCGAAATGGAAGGTGTAACGCCTAATTGTGTGGTAACAAAAATTCCATCCGACTACTACATTGCCACAACAGAAGATTCCATAATTTCAATATCTAATCCTGACATGGAAGAAGAAATCTTTGATAAATTTCCAAAGTTTCAAAAGCTTTGTATGATTTTATCGGAAGAACTTCTTGCTAAGCAACAAATCAATTTTGATGAATTCAAAACTTCGTCTCCTGAACAGCGTTACTTAACTTTGCTTGAAAAAAGACCTAATCTTGTTCAGCGAGTTCCACAACATCAATTGGCGAGTTATTTAGGAATAAAACCACAATCACTCAGTAGATTGCGCGCTCGAATTATTGAAAAAAGTAAGAGTTAATCTTCACTTCTTAACTTAAGTGAACGAATTTTAGCTTGCTCCCTTTTTATTTTTGCCTATCATTTAAAAACAAAAGATATGCAAACTAAAATTTTAACTTTAGGATTAGTCCTAATTTTCTCAATTAACTTTCAACTACAGGCTCAATATTCTAAAAATGACAGCACCTATAAAAAGTGTTTTATTGGAAGTTCTTTTTTTATGCTGGGGAATTTTGCCAAGGTAAATAAACCTGATTTTATACAATTAAATTTAGGTTATCGTTTAACTCACAGAGATGTAGTGTCAATCGAATTGAAAACATGGAAATATGCTTGGCCTCTTGGAATCCCTCCCTATGGAGAGTTTTATGGAGCCCCAGAAGAAGAATTTCCTGGTTATATTAGAGAGTTTGGTGTTGCTTTTGCCTATCAACATTTCTGGTGGAAAGGATTGTACACAGGTGTTCATGTAATGAATGCTTTTCAGAAATTTGTTGATAAGGATGGAAACAAAATTGACAACGGTTTCCAACTATTCAATACTTATAGACTTGGGTATCATTTCAAATTTTGGAACGATCGATTTTTTATTGAACCTTCTCTGGCAATTACTCACCGACCTTATCATACCAAAATGCCCGAATCATTTAAGAAATTGGATGATAAATGGCCCAAATACTTAATTGGTGAACCAGGCTTGCACTTTGGGTTTAATTTTTGATTTTATTCAGGGATATTTATAATGCAAAATTGTAAATTTAAAATTGGCACTTTACAATTCCCATTGTGCATAATTCAATTATTAAAAAAATGAAAGACTTAATTAAATATGCACTTAAAAACACTAAATTAGTGCATATTTCGGAAGTGGAAAGCGGAAAAAAGTGTGGCTGCATCTGCACAAAATGTGGTACCTCCTTAATTGCTAATAAGGGAAAAGTAAAACAATATTATTTTTCGCATCAATCTAACGAAGAATGTAAAGGTGCGGTTGAATCTAACATTCATAAATTAGCCAAAAACGTATTATTGAAATACAAAAAACTTCTTGTTCCTGAATTTTCCGTAAAAGAAAATAATATTTCGATTTCTACTAAAAAACAACTGATAGAATTTGATGAGATACAATTGGAGAAAAGAATAAAAATTGATAAAAGCTATATTCAACCTGATGCTGTTGGAATAATTCAAGGAAAAGAACTTTACATAGAATTTGTTTACAGCAATGCTGTTTCTGAGAACAAGGTAAAACTGATTCAAAAATTAAACAAACCTTGTCTTGAAGTTTACATTGAATTTATAGAATTAACTGACAAAAAAGATGAGGATATATCTCTTATCAATCATCTACTCGTTAATGATAAAAACTGTAAATTTTGGATTTGTAATCCTGAAAAAGAATTGGAGTTAAAAGAACAGATAAGACTTAAAAGCATAAGCAAAATAGAGCTTAAAAAAAACAAAACCTCTTTAGATAAAAAAAATAGTTTAGTAAAAAATACTGTTTCTTACATCGATAACTGGAGAACAGAACAAGAAAAAATAGGGGTTAGATTTTTGAAAATTTATGGCAAAATAAAGAAATATTCACATCGAGAATTTGACAATAGGTTTGTGTACTGCCCTAATCCTGAACTTCCGCAAGAAAAATCAAATATTGAAGATTGTAAAGCATATTGCTCATTTTTTCATAAAATCACTCCAACATATAAGAATGAAAAAGGCAACAGAAGAGATTTAATTTGTAAATGTATGGAAAGAAATAACTTCTAAAATTTACCTTTTGGGAAGAATATACAAATTAACGGGAATTTAGTGTAAAGCAATTCTTTTCAAATAGATGCACCTTTGTAATGTTCAAAGGAACAAGAGTAATTAATAAATAATTTTTAAAACAAACAAAAGGATGAAAACAATTGCAACGGTATTATTCATATCACTATTTACATTAGCATCATGCACTCAAAACGGGAGTAAAACAGCAAACAACGAAAGCTCAACTCCAGAAACAGAAACTACAAATAACGATAAGTTAATAGCTGAAAACGAAGTAAAAACAATTTCAATGGAACAAATTGATGGAGAATTTACAAAAAAAGAACTTACACTTGAGGCTGGTACTTACATTTTTGAAATTGAAAACAATGGCGTAGATCACGAGGTTGGTTTTGTGTTAACTCCAGAAGGAAAAACAGACGAAGCAAACCACATAAAAGAGGCATATGTAACTGCTCCAGTAAAAAATGGAACAAGTTCAAAAACAAACGAAGTAACTTTAGAAAAAGGGGTTTATACTTATTTTTGCCCACTAAATCCTACACCAGAATATACACTTACAGTTAATTAATATATAGGGGTAATAATTAACTAACCGTTTGAGTTGAAAGGCTCAAACGGTTTTTTTTATGCCTTGTTCTAAATTCTGCGGGAGGAAAACTACTATGCAGCTTAAAAAACTTACTAAAATGCGCACCTTCTTTATATCCTAATTCATAGGAAATTTGCTCGGCAGTTTTATCGGAAAACAATAACAAACGCTTTGCTTCTAACATTATTCGTTGATTTATAACCTCTAATGGAGTATTTCTTTCCATTTTATTGAAAATATTAGAAATAGTTTTGGGAGACTTACACAATAACTCCGCATATTCCGATACTTTATGTTTTACTCTAAAGTTTTGTTCAACAAGTACATGATACTTTCTTACTAACTCCATTTGCGAGTTCGGAAAATTTTGGACCCCTTGCATTTTCTGAACCAAACGAGTACTTTTTATTAATAGTCGTTTCAGCATTATCACTAACATTTCTCCTTGAATATGATCACTGGTTTCAAATTCTTCTTTTAAAACCGAAAATATGGTTTGAAAACTTGTCACATCTTTTTGCGAAAGTGAAATAATAGGTGGCTCAGAAGAACCAAAAAACAACATCCCATTGCACGAAATTTCGTAATCATGGTCTCTGATACAATAAAACTCGCGATTAAATACTATTGCCAAAATACCAGAATTGGTAGGGATTTCAACAATATTGAGTGTTGTACAAAACAATACCTGATGTTGCTCAAGATTAATTTCGCATCCATCAATTTGAACCGTACAATTCTTTTTACTCGCCCACAGTATTTTATACATTCCCTTGTCTTGAAGCATTTGTTGCGCAGGTGCACAATTAAAGTCAGTCAGCACAAACAAACTTTCTTCAATTTTTCCTTTGTATTCTAATTTCATTCGAATAAAAATTTTTAGAAATTAATCCAGTTATTTGGATTAATTATAGATTATCTCATACTCAACCTCCGCGAACTGCCTAAACATCTCGTAAACCCCACAATATCTATCTACAGACAATTTTACTGCCTTCTCAATTTTATCCTCTTTTAAATCTTCGCCTTTAAATCGGTAAATCATTTTTACTTTATCGTAATATTTTGGATGTTCTTCAGTAAGCTCTCCTTCCACATCTACTTTAAAATCATCTACTTGCGCTCTCATTTTTTCCAACAAAGAAGTTACATCCATGCTTGTGCAACCAGCCAAAGCAACCAACATCAAGTATTTGGGAGTCATTCCTTTTGCATTTCCGTTTTCATCGGGAGTTGCATCTAATGTTAGCTTCCCTCCTGCAGTTTCTACTTCGTAGGTCATTTCACCTTTCCAATCTGTAGATATTTTATGTGTCATAATTTTTAATTTATTTTTGATGATTATTTGAACGAACGAATATTGCGAAAATTACAGGATTAAAAATCCTTAATCATCCTGTAATTATAGAGTTTTAGTAAATTTACAAAGATGAAAGCAGCTTATAGAGATAGATATGGAAGAATTGATGTTCTTGAGATTAAAGAAGTTGACAAGCCTTCTCCAAAGAACAATGAAGTTCTGATAAAAGTTTTTGCAACTACTGTTAACCGAACTGATTGCGCTAACCTCACCGCAAAACCCTTTATTATGAGGTTTGTATTGGGATTATTTAAACCCAAGAAAAAAATTATTGGAACTGACTTTGTTGGTGAAGTAATAGCAAAAGGGAATGAAGCTACTAAATTTGAAATAGGAGATAAAGTAATGGGATTTTTCGATACTGGAATCCAATCTCAAGCTGAGTTTATTGCTATTAAAGAAAATATTCCGTTCAAAATTCCTCATAACATCCACTATAAGAGAGCTATTGCCAGCATAGAGGGTGGACATTATGCTTATACTTTTATAAAAAAAACAAACTTACAACCTGGGCAAAGCGTTTTTATCAATGGAGCTACAGGAGCAATTGGCTCAGCTTTAATCCAATTTGTAAACACCTTTGATGTTAAAATAACAGCCACATGTAACACGAAAAATATTGAATTGATTAAATCATTAGGTGCCAATAAAATTTTCGATTATACCAAAGAAGATTTTACTAAACTTGAAACTGAAAAGTACGATTATATATTCGATGCTGTTGGAAAAAGTACTTTCGGAAAATGCAAACACCTACTAAAGAAAAAAGGAGTCTACATCTCTTCAGAATTAGGACCTTATGCTCAAAATATATTTTATCCATTACTGACATTGCTAACAAATAAAAAAGTTGTTTTTCCCGTGCCGTATTCAACTAAAGAGAGTTTACCCTATATCATTAACAAACTGAAGAACGAGCAATTAAAACCCGTTATTGACACAGAATATGCGTTTGAATCTATTTCAAAAGCTTATGCATATGTGATGACTGGAAATAAAACAGGGAATGTGGTAATAAATATAAATAAAGTCTGAATTTCCATGATTACCACAAAACTAAATCTGAACGACACTTTACCTCTTACCTGCACAAGAGCTGGAACCTGTTGTCATGGAAAAACGGTATTTCTTAATCCCTGGGAATTGGCAACTATTGCCAAAGAAAAGAGAATGATTCCACAAGATTTTGCTAAAACCTTCTGCGAATGGGGAGGAATTAAACTTAAATTTAATGGAGTGTCTCAGTACAAAAACCAATCGGCTTGTAGCCAATATGTTGAAGATTTTGGATGTAGTGTTCATCTTAGCAGGCCCTTAGCTTGTCGATTATATCCGTTAGGTAGGCAAATACAATCCGAAAAAGTGCATTACATCCATCAAGGAAAAGAATTCCCTTGTTTGGAAGGTTGTCCAGCAGTTACTGAGCTTCCGCAAATGACAGTAGGAGAATATCTTCAAGATCAATCTACAAAGACATTCGAACAAGGTCAAGATATTTATTTGGAGGTGATGCAACAACTCGCTGACATTGCTTTTGAGCTTTTTCTTGATAGTGGTTTAGCAGAATCTGGAAATACAGAAACTATCACTCAATGGCAATTAATGGGAGAATTAACTCCCGATGAATTATTTTCAAAAATAAAATCAGATTGGCAAGAACTACTTCAATTTCCAGAGATTAGAGAATTAGAAAATCCGGTTCAATTTGCTTCCCAACATTCTGAATTATTAATGACCAAAGCTCAAAATGAATTTGGAGTTATTACTACATTAGAGGAGTTACAACAAGCTTCCATCTTAACTATGGCTATAGCGTTGCATTTAGCACGCTCAATTGGGGCGGATCCTACAGCATTGGCTGAACATTGGGTGGAAACTGCTAAAAGTCATTTGTAAATCGAATCATAGTGATTATTCTTCCCGAAATTTCGGGACAAGCTGTTTTAAGATTCCTGCATTCGCAGGAATGACAATTTCAAAAAAAGTAACCTCAATAAAATAAAAAAAGCCACATCTTTCGATGTAGCTTTTAAAACCAAAGTCCTCACGGGTTTAATATTCTAATTTATCTTATCAAAGTCATTTCATCCACAATATGCTTAGCTCCAGCATATTTGTCAATGATAAATAAAGTATACTTGATATCTACTGAAATAGTTCTTTGTACTTTATTTTCAAAAGAAATATCTCCACTCATTGCTTCCCAGTTTCCGTCAAAAGCACAACCAATTAACTCTCCTTTTCCATTAATTACAGGACTTCCTGAGTTACCTCCAGTAATGTCATTATTGGTTAAGAAGTTAATGATTAAAG
>JBMYYT010000109.1:0-7861 GCA_049609665.1 Flavobacteriales bacterium
CTAAGACAACTATTAATTTCGCTCCGGCCACTTTGGTTGCATATTCAACGCTTGCTAATATATCGTCATTTACAATATTTCCAGCAACACGTGCACTAAATACATCGCCTATTCCTTGATCAAATACCAATTCCACTGGCACTCTGGAATCTATGCAACTCAATACTACAGCATGTGGATACTGCCCAGAGGCAGTTTCTTTTACTTGATTATTTAAATCTCTTGGTGATTTATTATTTGCCAAAAAACGTTTGTTTCCCTCTTTCAACATTTCTAAAACTCCTGAAGGGGTTTGGGAATCTTGTATTTCTTTTGTTTGTGTTTTCATTGCGGGTTTATTTATCTGTTATTTTTAAATGATCTAATGGACTAAGTTCTTTATCTTCATAAAGATCAAGTATAGTCAATTTTATTCCCCTTGAAGCAGCATTTACCTCAAAATCTTCTATGATTTTAATTACATCATAATGAATAAAATGGGTTTCAGTAGCGTTTATTTCAACCACAGCATTATCTGGTATATTGTTCAAAGCAGTAAGAACAGAAGCCTTATTTAAAAAAGTAACATCTTCAGATAGCACGATTTTAATGTTTTTTAACTCTTCAGAATCTGTATCCGAATAAACAAGTAAAGGAACTCTATAGTTATTTCTTAAAATAACGAATACAGCTACTGCCATACCAATTCCTATTCCTACCAATAGGTCTGTTAGTAAAATTGCAACTATGGTAACAACAAATGGAATAAATTGCTCTAATCCTTGGCTGTACATAGATTTGAATAAAGCTGGTTTTGCCAATTTAAACCCAACGATTAATAATATTGCAGCTAAAACCCCTAATGGAATCATGTTTAGCAACTTAGGAATCAATATGATACTTATTAAAAGTAAAAATCCATGTATTATGGTTGATGCTTTGGTCTTACCGCCAGCTTGCTGATTTGCAGAACTTCGAACTATCACTTGCGTTACAGGAAGCCCTCCAATTAAACCAGAAATAATGTTTCCAATACCTTGAGCTTTTAACTCCTTGTTAGTAGGAGTAATACGCTTTAAATCATCTTGTTTGTCTGATGCTTCAACACACAAAAGTGTTTCAATACTTGCTATTAATGCTATGATTACTGCCAGCAAATATGTTTTAGGGTTTGCTAAAGCTCCAAAATTAGGTGTGCTGAAATTTGAGAAAAATTCACTTGGCGAAGCGGCTGTTGGAAGTGCTACCATATGATCTTCAGAAATTAATAAATCTGGTTTAGAATTAAACCATTGATTTAATAAAATTCCAACAGTTACTGCCAAAAGAGGTCCAGGGATAAGATTAAGTACTTTAATTTTTTTGATGAATTTAGCGTTCCAAAAGATTAAAATAAATAAAGCGACAGCAGTAATAATCATAACACCGATAGAAGTATTTTCAGCTGACAAATTACCCATTACCCTAATAAATTCAGTAAGGACATTCTCACCCCCTTCTGCTGCATTAAGGTTGCCCTCAAAGTCTTTATCGTAACCAAATGCATGAGGTATTTGTTTTAAAGAAATAAGTATTCCAATACCAGCCAACATACCATATATTACTGATGAAGGAAAATAATATGCAATTATCCCAGCTTTAAGGTACCCCATCAAGAGCTGAAGAAATCCTGCTAATATAATTGCTACTAAGAATATCTCAAAACCACCATTTGCTAATCCGCCTAAATCGGTTATTCCATCAGAAACTATTACTGCAAGTCCTGCAGCAGGGCCACTAACACCTAATGGCGAACCACTAAAAAAACCAACTATTATACCTCCTACTATTCCTGCAATCAATCCAGAGAAAAGTGGCGCTCCAGAGGCCTGAGCAATACCAAGACACAATGGTAAAGCGACCAAAAAAACAACAATACTTGCAGGAATATCATTCTTTAAATGCTTTAATGGATTTAATTTATTTGATTTATTCATTATTTATTTTTTTTTATATTTATTTGATCGCATTAAAAACTAAATCAGTGTAGAATGACGATACACAATCTGTAGACTTAACATTATCGATAAGACTTGGAAAGTGATTCACAAAATATTTCTGATGTAATGCTCCATCAATAGTGCTCGAAATCAACATGTGTGGGTATTTATACTCTGGATTTATCTCAATTACCATATCACTCAACCTATTAACTATCTGCTTGTAAACCGTGTAAAATCCTTTTTCATTTTCACTATCTACTTCTTTGGTGTAAATCACTTTAGTAGACTCATTTACAATTATTTCGTGTAGCAAAATCTCATTAATATGAAAGAAAGACTCATCTTCTAAAATAGGTTTTGTAAGTATGTTAAGTGCTATTTTAAGTCTTTCCTCAGCCGAAGAAATATTATTTACTCCAAACACCAACCTGTATTCAACCCAACTCCAATACCAGCAGGTTAGGTACAACAACAAGATATGCTTATTCTCAAAATACCTATATATTGTACTCTCCGTAGAATTTATTTCTTTGGCTAATTTTTTAAAAGTAAATGCCTCAAAACCAAGCTCATCTATAAGCACAATACTTTTAGATATAATTTTCTTTCCAACTTCCGAAGACTCAGGGTTTTTTATATACAACTCTGGACTTATCGTAATATTTAAAAATAATTTCTCCATAAATGAATTGATTGCTATCAAAGATAATAGTAATACTACTAATCTAACAAATAAATCACTATAAAAATTATTTTTGTTAATAAATTAACCATAAAAAAAGCCCTTGAATTTCTTCAAGAGCTTCAGACTATTTGAATTCTTTAAATTAAGCCAACACCTCAGATACAAGCTTTGCAGCATCTTCCAATTGCACTGCCGAATGAACTTTAAGTCCAGAAGCATCAATCAATTCTTTTGCTTCTACTGCATTTGTTCCTTGTAATCTTACAATGATAGGAATCTGAATATCTCCAATATTTTTATAAGCATCAATAACTCCTTGTGCCACTCTATCACATCTTACAATTCCTCCAAAGATATTCACCAATAATGCTTTTACATTAGGATCCTTCATGATAATACGGAAAGCTTTTTCTACTCTTGCAGCATCTGCAGTTCCACCTACATCCAGGAAATTAGCTGGATTACCTCCAGATAATTTAATGATATCCATAGTTGCCATTGCAAGTCCAGCTCCATTTACCATACAACCCACGTTTCCGTCAAGTTTTACGTAATTCAATTCATGCTCAGAAGCTTCAACTTCTGTTGGATCTTCTTCCGAAGTATCTCTCATTTCAGCATAATCTTTATGTCTGAAAAGTGCGTTACCATCCAAAGATACTTTCGCATCAACAGCGATAATTTTATCATCAGAAGTTTTTAATACTGGGTTAATTTCAAACATCTCGGAATCACTTCCTTCGTAAGCCTTTACTAAAGCAAAAACGAATTTTGTCATTTCTTTCATTGCTTTTCCACTTAGTCCTAAGTTAAATGCAATTTTACGAGCTTGAAATCCTTGAATTCCTACTTTAGGATCAATTTCTTCAGTAAATATTAAGTGGGGAGTTTCCTCAGCCACAGTTTCAATATCCATTCCACCTTCAGTAGAATACATTATCATATTTCTTCCTGTTCCTCTATTCAATAAAACAGACATGTAGAATTCACTTGGTTCAGAATCTCCTGGGTAGTATACATCTTGACCTACTAATACTTTGCTTACCAGTTTACCTTCAGCAGAAGTTTGAGGAGTAATCAACATCATTCCTAAGATTTCATCAGAAATAGTTTTCACCTCTTCTAAGCTTTTTGCAAGTTTAACTCCACCTCCTTTTCCTCTTCCCCCTGCATGGATTTGAGCTTTTATTACCCACCAATCAGTACCTGTATCAGCATTTAATTTCTTTGCCGCTTCTACCGCTTCTTCGGGTGTGTTTGCTACAATTCCCTCTTGGATTGCAACACCATAACTTTTTAATATTGATTTGCCTTGATATTCGTGTAAGTTCATGCCTAAATTTTTGGTTTAATGTGATTCAAAGGTAAGATAAATTGAAATTAAAAAGAAAGAGAACTCCACATTATTTAGGTTAAATATTCACACTCTCAATTTTTTAAATAAACACTAATTTCATAATCATATTGTTAGATTTTTGGTTAAAATCACTTCCTTTTAGTCAATTTTTATACAAATGTTGTACCTTTGAAATTACGTTGGAATTATTTATTTTGACTAAACAAAAACTATTTAATATATGAACGCAGTAATTACTGGAGTTGCTGGTTATTTACCAGAAAAAATATTAACAAATAAAGACCTCGAAAAATTAGTCGACACCAATGACGAATGGATTAGAAGTCGGACGGGGATTGAAACTCGTCATATTCTTGAAGATGGAAAAGGAACTTCCTTTATGGGAGCCAAAGCTGTCGAAGAATTACTAAAGAAAACAGGAACCAATGCGGAAGATATCGATTTAATTATCTGTGCTACTGTAACTCCTGACCACGTCTTCCCTTCTACAGCAAATATCATTGGCGATATAGTTGGAGCAAAAAACGCTTGGAGTTTTGATGTAAATGCGGCATGCTCTGGATTTTTGTATGCATTAACAACTGGAGGTCAGTTTATTGAAACTGGTAAATATAAAAAAGTAATTGTGGTTGGTGGTGATAAAATGTCTTCAATCATTGATTATACTGACAGAACAACCTGTGTAATTTTTGGCGATGGTGCTGGAGCAGTATTACTTGAGCCTACCGAAGAAAATCTTGGAATTCAAGATTCTATCTTATATTCAGATGGAGCTGGAAAAAAACACCTGTACCAAAAATCTGGTGGATCAGTAAGCCCTGCTTCCGAAGAAACTGTGAAAAACAGAGAACATTTTGTATATCAAGAAGGTCAGCCCGTTTTTAAAGCTGCTGTTACTGGAATGGCTGATGTTTCTGCTGAAATAATGGAGAAAAACAACCTTGCCGCTGACGATGTTTCTTGGTTAGTACCTCACCAAGCCAACTTAAGAATAATTGACGCAACAGCCCGTAGAATGGGTTTAAGCACTGAAAAAGTGATGATTAACATTCAGAAATACGGAAACACCACAGCGGGTACTTTACCTCTTTGCTTGGCAGATTGGGAACCACAACTTAAAAAAGGAGATAATATAATCTTATCTACCTTTGGTGGTGGATTTACATGGGGAGCCATGTACCTTAAATGGGGATATAATTCTTAAACTTTAAAATGTAATACAACGGTTTCTTTTTTGAAAAGAAATAATTAATATATTTGAACTTAAACAAAACCTAAAATATGAATCTTAACGAAATTCAAGACTTAATCAAATTTGTAGCAAAACAAAAAGTTACAGAAGTAGAAATTGAAAAGAAAGATTTTAAAATAACTATAAAATCTGAAAAAGAAGAAGTGCATGTTGCTCACATAGCTCCAGCTCCTATTCAACAAGTAGCTGCTCCAGCTCCTGTTGCAGCTCCGGCTCCGGCAGCACCAGCTGAAAAAGCTCCTGCTGCTGAAGACACCTCTAATTACATTACGATTAAATCTCCAATGATTGGTACTTTCTACCGATCGGCTAATCCAGAATCTCCAGCATTCGTGAATGTGGGCGATTCTATTAAAGAAGGAGATGTAATTTGTATTGTTGAAGCAATGAAGTTGTTCAACGAAATTGAAGCAGAAGTTTCAGGAAAAATTGTAAAAGTATTAGTAGATGATGCTTCTCCAATCGAATTTGATCAACCTTTATTTTTGGTTGAACCTTAATTAATATTTCAACTCTAATTTGTAATCATTTAGTTCAGATCCTTTTTAGTTTTTGAACGTTTAACAACTTACACTATGTTTAAAAAAATATTAGTAGCCAATAGAGGAGAAATTGCTTTACGTGTAATAAGAACGTGTAAAGAAATGGGAATCAAAACAGTAGCTGTGTATTCTACAGCTGACAAAGACAGTCAACCAGTTAAGTTTGCTGACGAAGCTGTATGTATTGGTCCTCCTTCAAGTACAGATTCTTACCTTAAAATATCAAATATAATTGCAGCCGCAGAAATAACAAATGCGGATGCAATTCACCCAGGATATGGATTTTTATCTGAAAATGCCAAATTCTCAAAAATCTGTGAAGAACACGGAATAAAATTCATTGGAGCATCAGCCGAAATGATTGACAGAATGGGAGATAAAGCTTCGGCTAAGGCAACTATGCTTAAAGCTAAAGTTCCTTGTGTTCCCGGTTCTGCTGGAATCTTGAAAGATTTTGCTGATTGTAAAAAAACTGCAAAACAAGTAGGTTATCCCATCATGCTAAAAGCAACTGCCGGTGGTGGTGGAAAAGGAATGAGATTAGTTTGGGAAGAGGATAAGCTTGAAGAAGCATGGAAATCTGCAAGAACAGAATCCAAAGCTGCATTTGGAAATGACGGAATGTACATGGAAAAATTTGTACAAGAGCCAAGACATATTGAAATACAAATTGCCAGTGACCAACATGGAAATCACTGCCACATGTCTGAAAGGGATTGTTCCATACAAAGAAGACACCAAAAATTAGTAGAAGAAACTCCTTCTCCATTTATGACTCCAGCTTTGAGAAAGAAAATGGGTGCAGCAGCTATTAAAGCTGCAAAAGCTGCAAAATATGAAGGTGTTGGTACTGTTGAGTTTTTAGTAGATAAAAACAGAGATTTTTATTTCATGGAAATGAACACAAGAATCCAAGTAGAGCACACGATTACTGAAGAAGTAATAAACTTTGACTTAATTCGTGAGCAAATTAAAATTGCTGCTGGACACAAAATTTCTGGAAAGAACTACGAACCTCAGATGCATGCAATTCAATGTAGAATAAATGCTGAAGACCCGTTTAAGGATTGGCGACCAAGCCCAGGAGTAATAGGATATTACAATGAACCAGGAGGACATGGAATAAGAATAGATTCTCACGTATACTCTGGCTATACTATTCCACCATTCTATGATTCAATGATTGGTAAACTAATTACAGTTGCTCAAACTCGTGAGGAAGCCATCACCAAGATGGAAAGAGCATTGGAAGAATATTACGTAGAAGGAATTAAAACTTCTATTCCATTTCACCGTCAATTAATGAGAGACCCAGAATTTAGAAAAGGAAACTTTACAACTAAATTCATGGAAACTTTTGAATTGAAACCAATTGCAGATTCGGATAATTAAAAGTTATTTAATAACATGAAAAGGCTGCCTCTTAAAATCGAGACAGCCTTTTTTAGTTTCATAAAATTGATTAAATTGCTTCTCGACACGCTAACATGAGAAAAATTAATCTTCTAATATTTTTTATTCTTCTTTCTTTTGGAAGTTATACGCAGGGTTATCTTCCTTTTAAAGTAAACTCAAAGGACTACAATCATTTAAAAAAAGCAAATAATTATTTTATCGAGGGAGAATATAAAAATGCTTCTTTAGAATATGACAGTTGTACTATCACACAATATTTTCCTCTTGAACAATACAAGCAAGCTCTTGCTTTATATAAGATAAACGATTCTGTAGGTGCACAAAAAATATTCTATGATGCTGTAAAAAATGGATTGACCTTTTTCAATCCAGTTTACTTTGATAAATCTCCGTTAGTCAAAGAATTATCTATCAATGATACGGTTTACGAATTAGTAAAAAGCAGATGTTATTCAGATTCCCTTTGTTTAAATCCTTCCGAAAGCAAAAAATTAATGGCACTTCGCTTATTAGACCAAGATGTGAGAGGTGGAAGTAACGATTCTGTTCCTATGAGCACCCAAGATAGTTTGAATAGAATAGAATTAAAAAAAATAATCAATGAAATTGGATGGCCAGGCTACAAGCAAGTGGGAGATGCTGGACAGA
>JBMYYT010000110.1:0-7844 GCA_049609665.1 Flavobacteriales bacterium
ATTGTTATCACACTTTCTTATCTAATTCCTTTAGGATTGGTGCTCTCTGGTCAAGTAACTGGATTTTGGTCAGTTTTCTTGCTGTATATTATTATGGGGTTTGGCATGGCAGGAGTTGGTTTGTCAATAATGCATGATGCAAACCATGGTGCTTATTCTAAAAAAGATAATGTCAATAAATGGGTTGGAAGAATAATTAATTTAGTAGGTGGATACGCTTTAAATTGGAAGATTCAACATAATTTATTGCATCACACTTACACAAATGTTCATGATTATGATGAAGATATTTCAACAATTAATTTGATGAGATTTTCTCCTGATGAGAAATGGAGACCAGTTCACAAATACCAGTATTTATACGCTTGGTTTTTTTATGGGTTGATGACCGTAATGTGGATGACCACAAAAGATTTTAAACAACTCAAAAGGTATAAAGATAAAGATTTACTTAAGAACTTCAACCAAACATATAAAGGGAATATTATTAGAATGATTGTCAGCAAAATATTCTATTATGCTCTCATCATATTCTTACCAATGGTTATCCTTAGTTCGTCTATTTCTTGGTATTGGATCTTACTATTTGTTTTTGTAATGCATTATATTGCTGGATTTATTTTAGGAATTGTATTCCAACCTGCGCACGTAATTCCTGACACAAAGTTTGTTAAAGCTACAAAAGACTTAACCATAGAAAACAACTTTGCAATCCATCAAATGGAAACTACTTGTAACTTTGCTCCAAAAAGTAAAATATTTGCCTGGTATGTTGGAGGATTAAACTATCAAGTAGAGCATCACTTATTTCCGAATATTTGTCATGTACACTACAAAAAACTATCTAAAATAGTTAAAGAAACTGCAAAAGAATTCAATGTACCTTACAACAGTCATGAAACGTTTTTTAAAGCATTATTTAATCATGGGAAAATGTTGAAGCAACTTGGGAAGGCATAAAAAATGAAAATTAGTTTATTTGAAACTCCTGCTTTTTAATAAAAGTGGGAGTTTTTTTATGGAAAGTTTATTAATAAAAATTCCAAAAGTTACTCTAATATTTCTCAAGTAATGAAAGTATCATTTGACTATATTCTTCCCCAAGCGGTAATTCCATATCAACTTTTAATTCGTTTCTAATAGTCTTTTCCTTTCTTTTGGTTTTAGGATTAAAGCCGTCTTTCACAACATCAATCCAATAAAAGCCAATTCCTCTTTTTTGCCATTTTGGAAAATCATTAAAATTCATTCCTTCCTTAAACAACATTTCATTTTTGTAAGAAACAGATTTACCTTCAATTTTTTTAGTAGCTTGTTTAGCAGAAAAACCGTTATTTCTTAACATCCAATAACAATGTGCATTTAAAGCGTTTCTGTGAGCATCTTCATTTCTCCATCTAAAATAATCGATGACATCTTGTTTTCTCGGTAGTTGGGAAATTCGACAATCGAAGGCTCCAATGTCCCCTAATAAAATAGAAAATTTAGCACTCGCCTCTCCTGCCAAAATTGAATTATATTTTCTTGTTTTTCTTGAAAAAACATTAGTATTAATATCAAAAAGCAGAGATATTTCATCACTTTCTGTAAATCCATAAACAACTTGAAATCCACAGTTCATAAGATGTATAACGGTCTCTACCATTAAATCCCTGAATTTTATATCAAACGGTCTATCAAAATTATGTTTTTCTTTTGTTAACCGTGTAAAACTTCTTCCATCAATTCTTGCAACCATATAAATGTTGGGTGGAACGCAAAAATCATGAGCTGTTTCGTATAAGCGTAATTTCTTATCTAATTCACTAAATTTCATCATTCCACTCTTTTATAACAAATCCATTGTCAATCAGTTCTACAAAATAAAGATTATCAAATCCTTCATCAAAACTTGGCAATTCAAGTTTATTAAAGGTCCCTTTTATTCCAATTTCAGGAATTCTATTTTTACCTTCTCGATTATTGTTTCTTTCGATTGATTGATGAACTTTTGAACTGAAATAATAACCAATTATTTTATAATTATTGTTTTTCGATTGTTCAATAAAATCACTTCTTATATTTTTATCTGGATTAGTATTGTCAACTACAAACTTGGATTGAGTCTCAAAACAAGTTTGTAAAAACTTGTTCTGCTTATTTCTTGTATTTAATTGGTCAAGGCTAATTCTTATATGGGTATCAAAAAAATACTTTTTATAGAAAGTTGTCTTTCCAGATGCTTGAATTCCTATAAATATAATTGATTCCATTTTTTATCCTTGAAATATACTTAGAAACATTTATTCTTAAAATGACTTAGGAAATTAAAACAATTGCTGTTTAATTTCTCTATTTCAAAACAGACACTTCCACCCTCCTATTTCTTGCGTGTTTTGTTCCTGGGCAATCCACTCCGTCACCACAATCATTGGTTAAATTCAACTCTCCAAAACCAACAAACTTGATTTTAGAAGCGGGAATCCCTTTACTAATCAAATACTTACGGCAAGAAAGAGCTCTATTAACAGATAGCTTATCGTTATATGCTTTATTCCCTCTGGAATCAGTGTAGGCATTTAACAATATATATTTAATGTTGTTGCCTGAGTTATAAAACCCAACTAATCTATCTAATTTATCATTAGAAATCTTATCCAACTTATAGGAATCAAAAGCAAAATAAACATTCTCAAAAGAATTAATTTCTGAATAATCAATAGACTCATTTTTCTTATCTCCGAAACTCTGAACGGTTAAAGATGTGTTTTTCTTTACAATAGAATCTGTGTTTTTTGCACTTTCTTTTTTAGTAATAGCCAAGATAGAATCTACATAGGGTAAATCTGATTCCATTCTGAAAGTAACCTCTTTTAGTCCACTCTCATAGTTAATTGGAAGATCAAATGATTCGGAAATTGGTCCATTGGTATAAACAAACTTATATTTTTTTCTTTTTCTCAGGTTTGTTAACTCATATTTCCCATCTTCTGTTGAAGGAATGTTTTTCGTGATAACTCTGTTTTTTTTATCCAACAAAGAAGCATTTCCTGACGGAATTCTGGAATCATTCAAAAATAGATTTACCAATAAATCATATTTATTCGAAGTCAGTTTTTTCTTTTTATTTGCTGCTGAATCAGTATAAAACTTAATAGTATCCGTTATAAGTCCATTTTTATAATTAGGTGGCAAACTATAATTATATAAACTGTCCTTTTGTTCTAAGTAAAGCTTATACAGTTTTCCTTTAGTCAAGCTATTAAATTTATATTCTCCTTTTTTTTCAGGTTTGATAGTATCTATACTTGATATGTTGTCAATAAGTAAATAAGAATTATTTGTAACAACCAATTTATCGTCTAATAAAACTTTAACCAAAAGATCGTAGTTGGTTTGAACCTTAACTTCTGAAAAAGAAAAGGAATAAATATCGTCATTCTCAGAAAACGTATTTTCTCTATTTGAAGTAAAAAAGCCATTGTAAGAATTCCTTGTTTTATTAAAACAAATTCCAAAATCATCAAACTCCGAATTAATCTGCTTTAATGGTTTTGGCGTTCCAGTTAATATCTCATTTTCGTTCAAGTAATAAATATCCAAATCTTTTTCTGACTGGGCAGAATCATGGGCATTGGAAGAAAAAAACAAAATTCCATCCTTAACATAAGGGAAAAACTCATCTTCTGTAGTATTTATTTTCCCTTCTAACCTAACTGGGGTTGTCAAATTTCCTTCTGAATCCAAATCGCAATAATAGATATCACTCTTGCCTATTGAGCCAGGCATATCTGATGCAAAATACAGCCTATTCGTTTGATTAGAAAAAGTGGCGTGACCTACATTATAGGTTTGATTATTATAGCCAAATTCTTTTAAATTAGTAATTACACCATCCTGATAATTTCCTTCAAGGAGTCTTAATTTATTATTATCTAATGTTTGCTTTCTTTTTTCAGCTCTCATTTTAGACTTATCCAGCGAATTAATAGTTACATAAATTTTGCTATTCACTGGATCTATAAAACAAGGTCCTTCATGATAGTTAGTTACTATAGTTAACTGTTTCGTAAGGCTTTCTTTCTTTTTGCTTCCCTCATTATTATTTAAGGATGAACTATCTAATTTAAATAAATCGTAATATTTGCTGTATCTCTGTAGAACTCTTTTATTTTGAAAAAAAAGTAAATTTCCTTGGTAATAATCACTGGAAATTTCTGAGAGAGAAGTATTCATCTCCAATTTTTTTATCGATACTTTAGCTCCTCCAAAATTTTGAGAATAATGAAGAATTGTAGATAACAGAAAAATAAAGGCTAATCCTATTCTCATTAATCAAAACTTTTTGGGGAAGTGACTGGCATAGGATTGTATGGTCCTATGTAAGACAGCGAAAACTCAGGGCCACCTCTAAATAAACTTGCTTGAGAAAATTTAGAAAGTGTAAAATCATAACTCATTCCTATACTTAATTTATTTCTTACCAATACTTTAACTAAAGGGATAAATGCATCGCCAATTCTATACATAGCACCGGCATAAATTTTTATTCCATCATTATTATATCCAGTATATTTAGAAGAAGAACCCAAGTCTTTTCTCAATAAACCACCAACCAAAATTTCTCTAGCTCTATTTTGAGTTTGAGCATAAGCTTGTAATTTAAATCCCCAATCATTTGACCTTTCAATATTAAATTCTTTGGAAACATTTGCATTGAATCTATAGGGAAGAGTTTCTTCAATTAAAAGTGCATTTATTTTGGGTTGAGTAAGGTGATAAGCAGAAACACCAATCTCCAAAGGAAATAGGTTTTCATCAAATACTCTGAATAAAAAACCAGCTGATAAATCAAATGATCGTTGCGCATACCCAGTAAATCTCTCTCCAGATGCCAAATTACCATTGTATTCCACCCCATTATATTGACTTCCCCAACTTAATCCTACATAGTTTGCAGATAACTCCAAATAACCAAATTGAACACCTAACGTAATGTCTGTATTTTCAGATAAATATACAGTTTGAGAAATATTCAAATCAATTCTTGAAGTTTTTGTTTTTGATGAACCAGCTACATCTTGAAAAAATGAAATTCCAATCCCCGTTGATTTGAGTCCCATATAGTTTTTAAATAAAACGAAATCAGCCGAGGCTGCATAAGTTTCATAAACATTTCCAACAGTGGCCCATTGATTTTTATAATTTAAATTAGCTCTATAAGTTCCATCAAACATTCCTGTGTACGCAGGATTTAACAACTGAGAATTTTCATTAAACTGAGAGAAATGAATATCTTGACTGAAGGATTTATTCCCAATCAAAATAATAAAACTAAAAATACATAGTAGCAATCTATTCATTTTTATCTAATTAGCGTAATATCTCCTTTTTGAGAAATAGTTTCTCCCTCTTTTAATTTTCCTTCGACATAATAAACATAAACACCTTGCTGCGCATCAACTCCTCGAAACTTTCCGTCCCAACCTATACTTGTTTCAGAAGATTCAAATACTTTCTCTCCCCATCTATTATACACTATAAACGTAAATGATTCAAATCGGTTACCATAGGCAAATAAAACATCATTTATTCCATCTCCATTTGGAGAGAATATCTTTGGGATAAAAACCTCTACTTGATCTTCAATGGCTAAAGCATATACATCATTACCAAAATTCAAAGCAGGCGATGTCATTACTTTATCCGGATTACCAATATTTGGTAAGATAGTAGAGGACGAAGTTTTAAAATTCGACAATGACCATCGCGGTATTGAATTATTCCAAACTACCATGCTATTATAATCTTCCGAGGCATTTTCATCAATATCAAAATAATACATTTTTGAAATCCCATTGGAATTCCCATGGAATCTGGCAATATGATGGTAAAATTGGTTATTTATTTCTAGAGCTTTTGGATCTTTTTGATTAAATGGAAAAGGCCCAGTAGAACCTGTAATTGAGGTACCTGTAAAGTCAAATTCCGGGTCATCTGCAGATAACCTTACTCCTATAACCGAACTATCGCTTGTGCTTGGAGAGAATGAAACTGCCCTGTAAATATTTGAAAGTCGAGATGAACCTACAGGGTAAAAATAATCTGCAGTACGATTAGTACTTCTTAATAAATAACCACCGATAGAGTCTCCCGAAACAAAACCAGAAGTCCATTCTAACGAATCTGGTTCTGGATTATAGAGATGAATAGTTTTTGAGTTTAAAACAACTTCAGAACTTGTAATGTTTAAATTATTTTCAACCCAAGTATCAACTAACAAATTCTTTTGAAAAGGATTTAATGTTTGTAAATTATAAAAAAGCGTTGGATTTGCTCCTCTTATAGTTTGGTTGGTTCCAAACATAGAAACTGTTCCAGGATTTGAATTTAAAAAAACATTAAAAATTGAGTTATTTATCCAATCATTCTGAACATGAATAGTTCCAGAATTTTGAATTACTCCTGCATTTTCAACCAAAACGTCACCCTCCACATAAAGAGTAGTATTTGGATCTAAATGTATTATCCCATCATTATTCGTTAATACTGACTGACTTAACGAAATAAATCCGAGAAAATTAAAAAGTATAAATGTTAATTTTTTCTTAATCACCTGTAAATGAATTAATTCACAAGTAAATGTACGAAAAATAAACTGAAAGGTTACAAATTTTCGATAACCATTGCAGAAGCTCCTCCACCTCCATTACAAATTCCTGCAGCACCTATTTTTCCGTTATTCTGTTTTAGAACATTAATCAATGTTACAATGATCCTTGACCCTGAATTACCAAGCGGATGCCCTAAAGACACTGCTCCTCCGTTCACATCTACGTTTTCAGGATTTAATCCTAACTTTTGAATATTGGCTAATCCAACTACCGAAAAAGCTTGATTTAACTCCCAGTAATCAACATCCTCTGTTGATAAATTTGCTTTTTTAAGCGCTATTGGCAAAGCTTTTGAAGGTGCCGTTGTAAACCATTCAGGCTCTTGAGACGCATCAGCATAACTTACTATCTTAGCAATTGGTTTTATGCCTAGCTCTTCAGCTTTTTCTTTTGAACAAATAATTAGTGCAGATGCACCATCATTCAATGTTGAAGCATTTGCAGCGGTTACACTTCCTTCTTTTTGAAATACAGGACGTAGATTAGGTATTTTTTCCAATTTAACATTTTTGTATTCTTCATCTTCAGAAATAACAATTGGCTCTCCTCTTCTCTGTGGAACTTCTACAGAAACTATTTCATCATTAAATTTTCCATTTTTCCATGCCTCTGCTGATCTTCTGTATGATTCTATTGCAAATTCATCTTGAGCTTCTCTTGAAATATTACATTCCTTAGCACATAATTCAGCAGCATTACCCATGTGATAATCGTTATAAACATCTGTGAGTCCATCAAGAACTAATCCGTCCTTCATTTTTATATCTCCAAGTTTTTGTCCGTTTCTTCCATTCATATAATGTGGGACACTACTCATATTCTCCATCCCACCTGCCACGACAATATCATTATCGCCAGCCAATATTGATTGTGCTGCTAAAGAAATTGCTTTCATTCCAGAAGCACATACCTTATTAATAGTAGTTGCGGGAACATTATTACTAATTCCTGCAAAAATAGCTGCTTGACGGGCAGGTGCCTGTCCCAATCCAGCTTGTAAAACATTACCCATGAAAACTTCATCAACTTGATTTGCACTAATATTAGCTTTTTCTAAAGCACCTTTAATAGCTGCAGCACCCAATTTTGTTGCTGAAACTGTCGATAATGATCCACCAAAACTTCCCATTGGAGTTCTTACTGCCGATACGATATATACTTCTTTCATAATGATATTATCTTCTGATTTAA